>JAFKFE010000356.1 GCA_017308345.1 Alphaproteobacteria bacterium
TTGCGGCTTCACGCTGTTTTCGCGCAATGTCGGCGAATGCGCGGCGATCAACGCCTCGATCCAGCGCATGAACGCCAATCTCGACACGCTTCAGACCAAGCGCGAGCGGCTGGCCGCCGGCGGCACGCGGCGCGACCGCGGCCGCATCCTCGCGGCGCTCGATGCCAATGGCTGCCGGGGCAACGAGATCGCGCCGCGACGCGCGCCGCTCCAGGAAGCGGCCCGCGACAATGGCGGCGGCAATCTTTTCGAGCAGCTTTTCGGCCGCCAGGACCAGCAGCTCGAAACACCCGACGCCCCTGATATGCCGGACTCGGCGGACGTGCCGCCTGATGATCCGAGCGTGCGCAACATCCGCCGTGTCATCAACCAGCCGGACGGCATGGACCTGCCGCGGTTGGGCGGCGAGTTCCACACGATGTGCGTGCGCACCTGCGACGGCTATTTCTTTCCGATGTCCAACGCCGCCTCCGTCGGCGACTTCGAGCGAGACCAGAAGAACTGCGAATCGAGCTGCCCCGGCACCGAAATGCAGGTTTTCTATTCGCGCGGAATGGACGACGATTCGGGCTCGATGACCTCCTCGGTCACCGGGCAACCCTACAGCGAATTGCCGACCGCCTATCTCTACAAGCAGGCCAACTATTCGCGCCCGCCGACCTGCGGCTGCAACACGCAGGCCGGCAACTTCACGATCATCGGCGGCAACCCGCCCAATCCCGAACAGTCGCAACCGCGGGGCGGATCGTCGTCCTTCATCCCGGTGCCGGCAATCAAGCCCGACCCGGGCGCCGATCCGGAGACGCTCGCCAATGCCGAAGGCGGGCTCGACCAGGACGCGATCAAGCGGCTGACCACCAAGGCGCCGGTGTCGCCGGTCTCGGCGCTGCCGCCGGACCAGCGCAAGGTCAGGGTCGTCGGGCCAGCGTTCCTTCCCGACCCATCAGCGGCAATAGATCTGAAAGCTCCGGCCCCGAAGTCCGCCCAGTGAGCGCCAGTCTCAGCGGCATGAACAGCGGCTTGCCCTTGCGCCCGGTCGCCTCCCTGATCTTGCCGGTCCAGTCCTTCCAGACCGTGCCGTTCCACGGCTCCTCCGGCAGCAGATTAAAAGCCTGATCGAGGAAATCGCGGTCCTCGCCGGAAAACTCGGCCGGTTCCTGCGGGCCTTCGCCCACAATTCGCCACCAGGCGACAGCATCCGACAGGCGGTCGAGATTGCCGCGCACGGCGAGCCAGAACGGCTCGGCCTTGTCGCCGGAGATGCCCAGCACCATCAGCCGGTCGCGCGCTTCCTCGAACGGCATATGATGCATCAGCGCGCGGTTGAGCACGAAGAGCTCGTCCGGGTCGAACTTGGACGCGGACTTGGAGGTCGCTGCCGGGTCGAAATGGCCGGCAAGCTCGTTGAGGTCGTGCGCGGCCGTGACATTTTCCGAGGTGCCGACCAGCACCGCCAGCGAAGCGACCGCCATCGGCTCGATGCCGTCCTCGCGCAGGCTTTCGATCGACAGCGCGCCGGTGCGCTTCGACAGCCCCTCGCCCGACACGGTGGTGAGCAGATTGTGGTGACCGAAGACCGGGGGCTCGGCGCCGAGCGCCTTGAAGATGGCGATCTGCACGCCGGTGTTGGTGACATGGTCGTCGCCGCGAATGACATGGCTGACGCCCATCTCGATATCGTCGACCACCGAAGGCAGCGTGTAGAGATAAGTGCCGTCCTCGCGCACCAGCACAGGGTCCGACAGCGAGGCGAGATCGACCGTCTCCTCGCCGCGCACAAGGTCGTTCCAATGCACCTCCGTGCGCTCGGGCTGCTGCGGATCGCTGGTGAAATTGGGCAGCAGGAAGCGCCAGTGCGGCTTGCGTCCGTCCGACTGATACTCGGCCACCTGCTCCGGCGTCAGCGTCAGCGCCTCGCGGCCATAGACCGGCGGCAAGCCGCGCGTGCGGCGCACCTTGCGGCGCAGATCGAGCTCTTCCGGCGTTTCATAGCAGGCATAGAGCACCCGCGCCGCCTTCAACCGCTCGACCGCCGCGTCGTAGATCTCGAAGCGACGCGACTGGTACTCGGTGACATCCGGGAAGATGCCCAGCCAGTGCAGGTCGTAAAGGATGGAATCGGCATATTCCTGCTTCGAGCGGGCAATGTCGGTGTCGTCGAAACGCTGGATGAAGCGGCCCTTGTTGTTCATGGCGAAAAGCCAGTTGAACAGCGCGGTGCGCGCATTGCCGATATGGATGCGGCCGGTCGGCGATGGGGCAAAACGTACGGTAACTGTCATGAGCGGGGCGTAACGGATGCTTTTGGTGTTGACAAGGCGCGCCCCCGCGCGAACGCAACAGATAGTGCAAGCCAGCTAAAATGAAAAGCCGCTGGTCCGGCACGGCTTTCTGGCGCCCCGGAAAAACACGTCAAGCGCCGGCAAAGCCGGGCTTCCTGTGTCCCCGTTATCCACATATGTGACACACAAGATGTTGGGGTCACAAAAGCTACAAAAACGAATCCTTGACGGGTCGGAACGAGTCGCTTTTTATGGGCCATGCGCTCCTGTTGCGGGCGTGACCGGAGAGTTTCGAGGCCGGTCTTTTTTCCCGGATTTTGTGCGTTTTGCCCAGATTTCCGCCCGATCACGAGGCCGGCGGAAGCGTTGGGATCATTAGGGCTTGAGTGGGCGAAAGGGAGAATTGTCGGCCTGGAAAAAATGATCTGTTAACACTATATTTAGTGTTTGCAGGCAGGCTCGACGCTAGATAGTGTGAACCTCCCTCCACGGAGGGAATCGACCAAAGTTTCAGTTTAGGGACCCGCGAGGGTCGGCCTGCAGCCCGGGCAAATGCCTGGGAAAGCGTTTTGCTGTCTGCGTGCCGGCGCTTGCGACGAGGAGAGTGCCGGCATGGCTTGCGATGCCGGCAAACGGCGGACTGCGCTTTTCGCCTGGTGGGGCAGAAATCCCCGCGGAAAAGCGCTATATATAGACACAAAGGGACCGGACCAATGCGCATCGAGCGTCGCTTCACCAAGCCAGACCAGTCAGCTTATGCGGAGATCGAATTCCGCAAGGCCCTGTCGGAGATCAAGAATCCCGACGGCTCGGTGGTGTTCCGCTTGGACAACATCGACGTGCCGGCGCAGTTCAGCCAGGTCGCGGCCGACATCCTGGCGCAGAAATATTTCCGCAAGGCCGGCGTGCCGGCGCGGCTGAAGAAGGTCGAGGAGAACGACGTCCCCTCCTTCCTGTGGCGTTCGATCGCCGACGAGGCCGAGCTCGCCAAGCTGCCCGAGGCCGAGCGCTATGGTTCGGAAACCGACGCCCGCCAGGTCTTCGACCGTCTGTCCGGCACCTGGACCTATTGGGGCTGGAAGGGCGGCTACTTCAAGTCCGAGGAAGACGCGCGCGCCTTCCGCGACGAGCTCGCCTATATGCTCGCCACCCAGCGCGTCGCGCCGAACTCGCCGCAATGGTTCAACACCGGCCTGCACTGGGCCTATGGCATCGACGGCCCGAGCCAGGGCCACTTCTATGTCGACCCCTTCAGCGGCAAGCTGACCAAGTCGAAGTCGGCCTATGAGCATCCGCAGCCGCATGCCTGCTTCATCCAGAGCGTGCAGGACGACCTCGTCAACGAGGGCGGCATCATGGATCTTTGGGTGCGGGAGGCGCGCCTGTTCAAATATGGCTCCGGCACCGGCTCGAACTTCTCCATGCTGCGCGGCGAAGGCGAGAAGCTGTCCGGCGGCGGCCGCTCGTCGGGCCTGATGAGCTTCCTCAAGATCGGCGACCGCGCGGCCGGCGCCATCAAGTCGGGCGGCACGACGCGCCGCGCCGCCAAGATGGTCATCGTCGACGCCGACCACCCCGACATCGAGCAGTTCATCGACTGGAAGGTCAATGAAGAGCAGAAGGTCGCCTCGCTGGTGACCGGCTCCAAGATCGTCAAGAAGCACCTCGAAGCGATCATGAAGGCCTGCGTCAATTGCGAAGGCCATGACGACGACTGTTTCGATCCCGCCATCAACACCGCGCTGAAGCGCGAGATCAAGCTGGCCAAGAAGGACGCGGTGCCGGAGAACTACATCTACCGCGTCATCCAGTTCGCCAAGCAAGGCTACACCTCGATGTCGTTCAATACCTACGACACCGACTGGGATTCGGACGCCTATCTCACCGTCTCGGGCCAGAACTCCAACAACTCGGTGTCGCTGAAGGACAATTTCCTGCGCGCCGTGGAAGCCGATGGCGACTGGCAGCTCACCGCCCGCAAGGACGGCAAGGTGCTGAAGACGCTGAAGGCGCGCGAGCTGTGGGAAAAGATCGGCTATGCCGCCTGGGCGTCGGCCGACCCGGGTCTTCATTTCAACACGACGATGAACGACTGGCACACCTGCGCTTCCGCCGGTGCGATCCGGGCCTCCAACCCGTGCTCGGAATACATGTTCCTCGACGACACGGCCTGCAACCTCGCCTCGATCAACCTTCTGCCCTACCGCCGGGAAGACGGCACGATCGACATCGCCGCTTACGAGCATACCGTGCGGCTGTGGACCGTCGTGCTCGAAATCTCGGTGATGATGGCGCAGTTCCCGTCCAAGGAGATCGCCAAGCTCTCCTATGACTACCGCACGCTCGGCCTCGGCTACGCCAATATCGGCGGCCTGCTGATGACGTCGGGCATCCCTTACGACTCCGACGAGGGCCGCGCCATCTGCGCCGCGCTCACCGCGATCATGACCGGCGTCGCTTACTCGACCTCGGCCGAGATGGCCTCCGAGCTCGGCGCCTTCCCGGACTATGACCGCAACGCCCAGAACATGCTGCGCGTCATGCGCAACCATCGCCGCGCAGCTTACGGGGATAAGGACGGCTACGAGAAGCTCGCCGTCAATCCGGTGCCGCTGGTCGCCTCCGATCTCAAGCAGCATGTGCTGGCCGAGCACGCCCGCGCCGCCTGGGACCGCGCCATCGAGCTCGGCGAGGAGCATGGCTACCGCAACGCACAGGCGACCGTGATCGCGCCGACCGGCACGATCGGCCTCGTCATGGACTGCGACACCACCGGCATCGAGCCCGACTTCGCGCTGGTGAAGTTCAAGAAGCTCGCCGGCGGCGGCTACTTCAAGATCATCAACCGCGCCGTGCCGGAAGCGCTGCGCACGCTTGGCTACGCCGAGAGCCAGATCGCCGAGATCGAGGCTTACGCCGTCGGCCACGGCAACCTCAACCAGGCGCCGGGCATCAACCCGTCCTCGCTGAAGGCCAAGGGTTTTACCGACGAGAAGATCACGGCGCTCAATGCTGCCCTGAAGTCGGCCTTCGACATCAAGTTCGTGTTCAACCAGTGGACGCTCGGCGCCGACTGGGTGAAGGAGACGCTCGGCTTCACCGACGAGCAGCTTGGCGACTTCTCCTTCGAGATGCTGCCGGCTCTCGGCTTCTCGAAGAAGGACATCGACGCCGCCAACATCCATGTCTGCGGCGCCATGACGCTCGAAGGCGCGCCCTTCCTCAAGGCCGAGCACTTGCCGGTGTTCGACTGCGCCAGCCCGTGCGGCAAGATCGGCAAGCGCTCGCTGTCGATCCAGAGCCACATCCTGATGATGGCGGCGGCGCAGCCCTTCATCTCCGGCGCCATTTCCAAGACCATCAACATGCCGAACGAGGCGACGGTCGAGGACGCCAAGAACGCCTACATGCTGTCCTGGAAGCTGGCGCTGAAAGCGAACGCGCTGTATCGCGACGGCTCTAAGCTGTCGCAGCCGCTCAATGCCTCGCTGCTCGCCGATGGCGAGGAGGATGAGGACGAGGCGGTCGAGCAGCTGGTCGCCGCGCCGGCCGCGCAGCGCGCCGTGCAGGTGACGGAAAAGATCGTCGAGCGCGTCATCGAGCGCCTCTACCGCGACCGCGAAAAACTGCCGAACCGCCGCAAGGGCTACACGCAGAAGGCGGTCGTGGGCGGCCACAAGGTGTATCTGCGCACCGGCGAGTTCGACGACGGCCGTCTGGGCGAGATCTTCATCGACATGCACAAGGAAGGCGCTGCCTTCCGCGCGATGATGAACAATTTCGCCATCGCGATCTCGCTCGGCCTGCAATACGGCGTGCCGCTCGAGGAATTTGTCGAGGCCTTCACCTTCACCAAGTTCGAGCCGGCCGGCATGGTGCAGGGCAACGACGCGATCAAGAACGCCACGTCGATCCTCGACTACGTGTTCCGCGAACTCGCCGTCTCCTATCTCGGCCGCCACGACCTCGCCCATGTCGATCAGTCGGACTTCGACAAGACGGCGCTCGGCCGCGGCATCACCGAAGGCAAGGCGACGCCCTTCTCCAAGGGCCTCTATCGCGGCGCCTCGCCGGTGAAGCTGGTGAGCGGCATGGGTAGCGAGCCCAAGGGTTTTGGCGGCCCGGCCCCGACCACCGCCCCAGCCCGCGCCGCGCCGACCGCCTTCGCTGGCTCCAACGTGCTGGCGCTGAAGCCGGCAAGCGACGAAGCGCTTGCCTACAAGCGCGACTATGAGGAGCGCGCCCGCGAACTGGCCGAGGAGATCGTCGAGGAAGAAGCCGAAACGGCCTCGAGCTCCGTGCTGTTCACCGACGCGGCCGCGAACGAGGCTGCGGC
>JAFKFE010000357.1 GCA_017308345.1 Alphaproteobacteria bacterium
CTGTTCAAGCTCAATGGCGCGACGCGCTGGCAGCAATTGCGCTACCTGCGCCTGCCTGCGGCGATGCCCTATTTCCTCGGTGGGTTGAAGATCGCCGGCGGCCTGTCGCTGATCGGTGCCGTGGTGGCCGAATTCGTCGCCGGCGCGCAGGGGCAGTCGTCGGGGCTTGCGTCCCGCATCATCGAGGCCGGCTACCGGCTCAATGCGCCACGCCTGTTCGCGGCGCTGATCCTGATCTCGCTCACCGGCATCCTGATCTTCCTGGTGCTTTCGCTGGTGTCGCATCTGATCCTGCGCCGCTGGCACGAGAGCGCGCTGAAGCAGGAGCGGTAGGGTGGCCCGTCTCACCCAGAGGAGCAGCAGTTGATTCCGGACGCAGCCTCATATCACCTGGCCAACGTCCGGCTGCATGCGTCGCTGACGCCGGGCCTCGCCGCCGCGTTCGACGGCGACGGCTTCGCGCTTGCCGACATATCCGTCACCGACGGCAGGATTTCCAGCATCGTGGCGCACGGCAGATCGAAGCCTCCGGCCGACGCGGTCGATCTCGGCGGCCGCATCGTGCTGCCATGCTTCGTCGACTGCCATACCCATATCGACAAAGGCCATATCTGGCCGCGAAAATCCAATCCCGACGGCACCTTCATGGGCGCGCTCAACGCCACCGGCGCGGATCGCGCCGCGCGCTGGACCGCCGAGGATGTCGCGCGGCGCATGGATTTCTCGCTGCGCTCAGCCTACGCGCACGGAACGAAGGCCGTGCGCACGCATCTCGACAGCGTCGCGCCGCAGGAGGAGATCTCCTGGCCGGTGTTCGAGACGATGCGGGAGAGATGGCGCGGCAGGATCGACCTGCAGGCGGCCTGCCTGTTCGGCATCGAAGGCGTGCGCGACAAAGCCTGGTTCGAGCGCCTGGCCAAACGCGTGGCAGCGGCTAAGGGCGTGCTCGGCGTCGTCACCTATATGGTGCCCGATCTCGAGGAACTGCTCGACCAGGTTTTCGCGCAGGCGATCAGGCACGGGCTCGATCTCGACTTCCACGCCGACGAGACCGACGATGTCGCTGCCATCTCGTTGAAGAAGATCGCCGAGGCTTCGCTGTGGAACGGTTTTGAAGGCAACATCCTGGTCGGCCATTGCTGCTCGCTGGCGCGCCAGCCCGACCTCGAGGTTCTCGACACGCTGGACAAGGTGGCGAAGGCGCGGCTCGCCGTGGTGTCGCTGCCGATGTGCAACCTCTATCTGCAGGACCGCCGCAACAACGAAACGACGCCCCGCTGGCGCGGCGTGACGCTGCTGCACGAGATGAAGGCGCGTGGCATCAAGGTGGCGGTCGCCTCCGACAACACGCGCGACCCATTCTACGCCTATGGCGATCTCGACATGCTGGAGGTCTACCGGATGGCGACGCGCATCTTGCATTTCGACCATCCGGTCGGCGACTGGCCCAAAGCCGTGGCGGCAACGCCGGCCGAGGTGATGCGGTTGGAAAGCGCCGGTACGCTGGCCGCCGGCGGCAGCGCCGACTTCATCGTTTTCAAGGGACGCAGTTGGACCGAATTGCTGTCGCGGCCCGAATCGGATCGCATCGTGGTGCGCGAGGGCAGGGCGATCGAGCGCCGGCTGCCCGACTAGGCCGAACTCGACGAATTGATGGTGGGATGATGGATATCGCAGCGTTGAAGCGCGATCTCGACGGGATCAAGATCGACGACCACCCGGCCATCGTCCAGCAGAAGAGCCGTGACTTCTACTGGTACAGCCCGGTGCTGAAGGCGCAGCTCGACCACGTCAAGGGTGATCTCATCGTCACGCCGAGGAACGAGGACGAAGTGATCCGTGTGCTTGCGGCCTGCCACCGGCACGGTGTTCCGGTCACGCCGCGCGGCAGCGGCACCGGCAATTACGGGCAGGCCATGCCGCTGTCGGGCGGCGTGGTGCTCAACCTTGCCGAGATGAACGAGGTCAAGGCGATCGCGTCCGGACGCGTGGTGACCGGACCGGGAGCGGTGCTGGCCGACATCGACAAGGCGACGCGCGCGCATTCCAGCCAGGAACTGCGCATGTTTCCATCGACCTACAGCACGGCGTCGGTCGGCGGCTTCGTCGCCGGCGGCTCGGGCGGCGTCGGCTCGATCCGCTGGGGCGGGTTACGCGACCTCGGCAACGTCATCCGGCTCAGGACCGTGACGATGGAAGCCGAGCCGCGCGTCATGGACCTGACCGGCGAGGACGTACTCAAGGTCATGCACGCCTATGGCACCAACGGCATCATCACCGAGGTCGAAATGCCGCTGACGGCATCCTACGACTGGATCGACGTCATCGTCGGCTTCGACGACTTCATGGATGCGGCCGCTTTCGGCAACGACCTCGCCGTCCAGGACGGCATTTTGGCGAAGCTGATCACGCCGATCGCCGCGCCCATCCCCTACGACTATTTCAAGCGGCACCAGAAATTCTTCCGCCGCGACCAGAGCATCGTGGTGTGCATGATCGCGCCGCATGCGATGGCTGCCTTTGTCGCCTTCGTGCGCAGCACCAAGGGTGAGATCGTCTTCCGGGCCGACCAGGAGGCCGACCTCAAGGGTCTCCCGCCCGCCTATGAGCTGGCCTGGAACCACACGACGTTGCGCGCCATCCGGGTCGATCCGGCAATCACCTATCTGCAGGCGCGCTATCCGTCGCCGGATCATCTCGCCCATGTCAAGGCGATGGTCGAGCGCTTCGGCGACGAGGTGCCGGCGCATCTCGAATTCATCCGCTTCGACGGGGCGATCGGCGCGGCCGGCCTGCCGCTGGTGCGCTTCACCACCGAGGAGCGGCTCGACGAGATCATCCGCATCCATGAGGACAATGGCTGCTGGATCTTCAACCCGCACCGCTACACGCTGGAGGAAGGCGGCATGAAGCAGACCGACGAGGTGCAGCTTGCCTTCAAGCGCGAGACCGACCCGCAAGGCCTGCTCAACCCCGGCAAGATGATCGCCTGGGAGAATCCGGGCTACGACTATCGTTCGGGCAAGCCCTTCCTGTTCAAGGGCCTGCAGAAGGCCAGTTGATGAACATCCTCGTGCTCTACGCGCATCCGGTGGAGACCAGCTTCAACGCCGGCCTGCACCGGACGATCGTGGAACGGCTGAGCGCGGCTGGACACACGATCGATGACTGCGATCTCTATGCGGAGGATTTCGATCCACGGCTCTCGCGCGCCGAGCGGCTCGGCTATCACGACCCGCGCGGACCTGACGATGCGGTCGCCGGCTACGTGGAACGGCTGCAAAGTGCCGAAGCGCTGGTGCTGTCTTTCCCGGTCTGGAATTACGGCTATCCGGCGATCCTGAAAGGCTTCTTCGACCGCGTCTTCCTGCCTGGCGTGTCGTTCAAGCTGGTCGACGGCAAGGTGCGGCCGACGCTGCACAACATCCGCAAAATGGCGGCCGTCACCACCTATGGCGGCAGCCGTTTTCGCGCCATGCTGATGGGCGACCCGCCGCGCAAGGTTGTGAAGCGCATGCTGCGGGCCACCATCAGGCCCGGCGCTCCCGTCTCCTATCTGGCGCATTATTCGATGAACCTTTCGACCGACGAGACGCGCAACGCCTTCATGGCGAAGGTCGCGGCCGCAATGGACGCCTTCTGATGCGCGTGCTGGTGGTCTATTGCCATCCGGTGCCGGAGAGCTATTGCGCGGCGATCCGCGACGCCGCCGTCGATGTGCTGAAGGGGCGAGGCTGGGATGTGCGGCTGCTCGATCTCTATGCCGAGAATTTCGATCCGGTGATGAGCTGCGAGGAGCGGCGCTTCTACAATGACCGGGCGCCGGTCGATCCGGCGCTCGCGCCGCATTTCGAGCATCTGCAATGGGCGCAGGCGATCCTCTTCATCTATCCGACCTGGTGGTATGGCCTGCCGGCGATGCTGAAGGGCTGGTTCGACCGCGTGTGGGCGACCGACATCGCCTTCAAGCTGCCGGCCGGCAAGGGCCGGATCACGTCGCTGATGAGGCATGTGACCAAGGTCGGCGTCATCACCACCTGCGGCGCGCCGACCTGGTGGAGCGTGGTCGTCGGCCAGCCCGGCCGCAAGACCATCCTGCGCGGCATGCGGGCGCTGTGCGCCACGCGCTGCAAGACGTTCTTCCTGGCGCACTACCTGATGGATTCGTCCACGCCGAAGAGCAGGGCGGCGTTTCTGGGGAAGGTAAGGGCGAGGCTGGAGCGGTTTTAGGGGCTTCAGCTTCCCTGCGGGATCGCGCCGAACGGTTTGCCTTTTTTATGCGGAAATGAAGTGCATATTAAAGGCATGACCAAGCTCTTCGAGCATGCTGTCCAACGTGTCCGCACCTTGCCTCCTGAATTGCAGGACGAGTATGCGCGTGTCCTCTTGCGCCTCGCGGGTGATGAGGGGGACGAACCTGTTCATCAACTGGGCCGAGAGGAAAAGGCCTCGCTCGCAACGTCCCGGGCGCAGGCTGTTGCAACCGACGAGGATGTCCGCGCTGTTTGGGCGAAGCACGGCCTGTGAAGCTTCGTTATACGCTGGCGGCGTTAGCCGAGTTGGATGAGGTTCTCGGCAATATCGAACTGCAGTCACCCAAGGGAGCGAAGCAGATCCAAGCCAGGGCTCCATCAATCCTGTCCGAAGCGGACAGAAGAAAGGCTACATCTTCACCCGCTCCGCCTTCGGGTCATACATCGGCTTCAGCGACGCTTCGGCCGCGAAGCGCTCGCCGGCGATTTCCACCTCGTAGGATGAAGCCAGCACATCCGCCTCGTTTTCGCCCTGGCAAGGCACATAGCCCAGGCCGATCGCGCCGCCGAGATGGTGGCCGTAATTGCCGGAGGTGATCGGACCGACGATCCTGCCGTCGCGCAGGATGGCCTCGTTGTGGAAGAGCAGGGGCTGCGGGTCCTTCAGGCGGAACTGCACCAGACGCCGCGACAGGCCGGCTTCCTTCTTCCTGAGTACGGCGTCGCGGCCGATGAAGTCGGGCTTGGCCGTCTTCACCGCGAAGCCGAGGCCAGCCTCCAGCACATTGTCCTCGTCGGTGATGTCGTGGCCGAAATGGCGGAAGGCCTTTTCGATGCGGCAGGAATCCAGCGAATGCAGGCCGCAGAGTTTCAGGCCGACATCGGCGCCGGCTTCGGTGATCGCCTCGAAGACATGGGCCGCCTGGTCGGTCGAGACATAGAGCTCCCAGCCGAGTTCGCCGACATAGGTAACACGGTGCGCGCGGGCGAGACCCATGCCGATCTCGATTTCCTGGAACGTGCCGAACGGATTGGCTTCGTTGGAGAAGTCGTTGGGGCTCACCTTCCGGATCAGGTTTCGCGCTTCCGGTCCCATCAGGCAGATAACAGCCTCGGCGGCGGTGACGTCGATGATGACGACGAACTCGTCGGCGACATGCTTGCGCAGCCAGGCAAGGTCGCGTTGCAGCGTGGCGCCCGGCACGACGAGGAAATAGGCCGTATCCGAAAGCCGCGTCACGGTGAGATCGCTCTCGATGCCGCCCTTGGCGTTGAGCATCTGCGTGTAGACGATCTTGCCCGGCGCGACGTCCATGTCGTTGGCGCAGAGCCGCTGCAGGAAGGCACAGGCGTCGCGGCCCTCGACGCGGATCTTGCCGAAGGAAGTCATGTCGAACAGGCCAACGCCGTTGCGGACGGCCAGATGCTCCTCGCGCTGGTTGTCGAACCAGTTCTGCCGCTTCCAGGAATAGCGGTATTCGCGCTCCTGGCCTTCGCGGGCGAACCAGTTGGCGCGCTCCCAGCCCGCCACCTCGCCGAAGACCGCGCCGCGCGCTTTCAGGTGCTCGTGCAGGGGCGAGCGGCGCACGCCGCGCGAGGTCGCCATCTGGCGGTAGGGGAAATGGTCGGCGTAGAGCAGGCCGAGCGTTTCGGAGACGCGCTCCTTGAGGTAGCGGCGGTTCTTCTGGAAAGGCTGGGCGCGGCGGATGTCGACCTCCCAGAGATCGAACGGCGCTTCGCCGTCGTTGATCCATTGCGCCAGCGCCATGCCGGCGCCGCCCGAGGAGACGATGCCGATCGAATTGTAGCCGGTCGCCATCCAGTAGCCACCGAGTTCCGGCGCTTCGCCGAGATAATAGCGGTCGTCCGGCGTAAAACTCTCGGGGCCGTTGAAGAAGGTATGGATGCCGGCCGTGCCCAGCATCGGCATGCGGTTGACGCCCATTTCCTGGTTCGGCTCGAAATGGTCCATATCCTCGGGCAACTGGTCGAAGCAGAAATCCTCGCGGATGCCGTCCATGCCCCAGGGCTTCGCCACCGGCTAGAAGGCGCCGAGCATCATCTTGCCGGCGTCCTCCTTGTAGTAGGCGCACTCGTCTGGGACACGCAGCACCGGCAGGCGGGACAGGCCCGGGATCGGCTCGGTGACGAGATAGAAATGCTCGCAGGCATGCAGCGGGATGGTGACGCCGTTCTGCCGGCCCAGTTCGCGCGCCCACATGCCGGCGCAATTGACGACAATGTCGGTCTCGATCGTGCCTTGCTCCCCGCCCTGCGCCCAGGAGACGCCGGAAACGCGGCCGTTCCTGGTGTGGA
>JAFKFE010000358.1 GCA_017308345.1 Alphaproteobacteria bacterium
CGAATAATGCTTGCGCACAAAGGCGCCGATATCGATGGCAGGATCGCTGCCCTTGTCGCCCTTGAGCGCGACGGAAAGCGGCGTGCCGACATTGCGTTCGAACGGACTGAGTTCGTCGACATGATCAGTGTCGGCTGCCTCGTTCATCTTGAGGCCGCTCGCCAACGCCCGCGCAAATGGACCGCCGCTGGCCAGCGGGAACATCTCGCTCGCCTTCTCCTCCAGCCGGAGCGCCGCCTTGTCGCGCGGCGGGCCCAACACATACACGCGCAGGTTGGGCAATGCGTCGATCGACACAGGCGGCCCGCCAGGTTCGAAATAGGTCGGCGACGGCTTTTGCGACAATTTCGCCGCCGCGTCGCGGGCCGAGCGCACCCGCTCGCCGGCGGCGCCGAACTGGAAGCCGAGCACGGACTGCAGGCCGTCGCGAACGCCTGCCATGTAGGCGCTGAGCCCTTGCATCCCGTCGAGCTTCTGGCCCACGCCCTGCAGCGCAGCGATCGCCTGACCCTTGAACTTGTCCAGTTCCGTGGCCTCGGCGTCCGCGGGATTTTCGGTCCATGCCATCCAGACGTCGGCGACGACGAAATCCTTGAAAAGGTCCTTCGCGGTCAGGAAGCCGGAGACATGGTCCCAATGTTCATGGGTGACGACGAGAATGTCGATCTTGCCGCCGGTCTCTTTCTTGAGGTCGGCGACGATGTCGGCGACCAGCGCCGGGCCGCCGGTGATCGAGACATGGATGCCGCAATCGATGAGAATCCGGAACGGCTTCCCATCCGCCCTTTTGAAGGTAAGCAGGTGGCAATCGCCGATGCCCTGGCAGTAATGCCGCACGGTGACGCCCGCTGCCTGCCGCGTCGCCGTGGGAGCCGGACTTGCTGACCTGGTCCTCGTCGCCGGCCTTCTAGACATGGTCGTCGTCTCCGTCGCTGGCATGCAGCAAGGCGAACGGCTCCGACACCTCGCCGCCGAAATAGAGGGCTCGCAGCGGCGACAGATAGTTGGCCGCCATCGTCCCGGCCTGACGCTTCTGCCGGTCCGCGCTGCCGGTATTCTTGATGATCGAGTAGCGGATCTCCTCGAAACCGTCGCGAGGGTCGATGATGATCGTGGCGCCGCCACGGAACCAGAAGAAGCTGTCGCCCCTGGCCATGCCCTGTGGCATCGCCGTACCGTCGAACGCGACCGGAACGCGCTGCTGGATGACCGCCACCACCTCGACGCGGAACGAGCCGTCCGGTTCGACCCGGCGCGTCGGGCGCACGCTGTAGATGTCGAAGGTCGTCTCGCCTTTCTTCGGCGCATGCATGACCGTGCCGTCCTCATTGTAGCGCGGCAGATCGGGCAGAAGGCCGAACTGCTTGTAGAGGTCCGGGGTGGAGGCGAAGGTCCTGTGCATCGCCTTCCACAGCGTATAGCGGTTCTTGTCGTTGAGCGCGAAGATCTCAGCCCGCTTCAATTTCTGGTTCCAGCCGAGGTCGATCTTGCTCAGCAAGCCCTTCAGCCAGGAAGGCGACGGATCCTCCGGCGCGCTCCAGGCCAGCGTCTCTTCCGAGATGGTACGAACGTCGCGCGGCAGCAGCTTCCATTTGCGGAAAGCTTCCAGGAAGGCCAGGCGATAGTGGAGCGGATCGTCGGGATAGGCGTCGCGGTCGGCGGTTATCAGCGCGCGCAGATACTCGCCGAAGGTGATGTCGACGGAAGGACAATAGTCGAGCGCGCGGATGCACATGGTAAGCATCTGGCTCGCGGCCTTGGCGACCTCGTCGGTCAGGCGCTCGACCAGGCTCGGATGCAAGGTTCCCGCCGGCAGGATGCCGGAGCCGCCGGTAGCGAGCTGGATCAGGTCGTCGGTGCGCCGGTCGGCGATCGCCAGGAACGCCTGGTAGACGGCAAAGACCAGGATCGAGCCGCGGTCATGCGCCTCGAAGGTCCTGTCGTAGTCGAGATCGGCCATGCCGGCGCCGCCATATTCACGCAGCGGCCCGGCCCTGCCGCTGCCTTCGCCGAACTGCTTGGCGATACCCGAAAGCAGCGAGGCGGCCGACAATTCCCCCCTCGCCTTGCCGATCTCGAAGTTGACCAGTTCCTTCAGCGTGAAATGCTGGAACAGCGCGACGATGTCGGCGAAAGCCTCGTGGAAGGCCGGCACGTCCGGGTTGGACGCCTCCTGGAAGCGGCGGTGCAGCCCGTCGAGCAATGCGTGCGACATCTCATGCGCGACGATGTCGCTGGACAGGCACGAGAATACCGTCGTTCCGGGCGTGGTGACGTCGCCCTCATTGCTGGTTGCCGGGAAATAGCCGAACAGCAGCGCCTTCTTTTCGGGGCTGTAATAGGCATTCTCGGCGCGCAGCGCGTGCGGATAGATGCGCAGGCGCGGCACATAATGCGCCTTCACCGTCATGTCGCCGGTCCGGCCGGGAGCCTCGGCGTAGTGCGGCGCCCACAATGCCCGCCGGCCAAGCGCGCGCTCGAAATGGCCGATCGTGGTCATGGCGACCGCGTAGACCATCTGTTGGTGGAATTTCGGGTTGCCTTCCGACGGCGGCAGTCCGTCCTGCGCCAGAAGCACCTTGTCGTTGAGGTCGACCGGGTCGTAGACGCGGTCGGACGCGGGGTCGACATCGACCACCTCGAGATATTCGCCGATCGGACCGGGCAGCAATGGCCTGTCGGTCGACGGCTCGTCGTCCCACGGCACGGAAAGCGTCGCCTGGTAGACCGAGACCGAATCCAGCCGTTTGGCGACCGACGGATCGAGTGCGTAGATACGCAGGCGCCGTCGCGGTGGCGGCAGCGGTCGCGGCTTGCGCCTGATGGCCGGAGCCGGGGCTGCGACCGGCGCGGGAACGACCGCGCCGCCGCCTGGCCTGCCAAGCCATCCTTCCAGAAAGGCCCTGAGCGGCCTCGACGGATTGCCCCGGTCGAGCGTCGCTTCGAGGTAGCGGTTGCGTGCCGCGGCCGAGATCTTCTCAGGATCGCCATCCGGGTCGGCGATCGCCTGTTCGATTGCCGAAACGCCTTGCGCCATCTGAGCCAGTTCCAGCGCAAACATCGTTCGCTGCCGAAGTGCCGCCGGCGGTAGCGGCGCCAAAGAACTCCCTCCGGTGAGCAGATCCAGCCAGCTCCATGTGTAGGTGTCAGGGGCGAGCTTCGTGAGGCTTGCCGCCGCGGGCGGCAGGAAGTCCAGCGCGTCGAGGGCGCGCAACACACCCTGACCGATCTTCTCCTTCGTCTCCGCCGCATTCATCTTGGCCGTCGATTTCGAGGCTTTGGCGAACAACGCCTTGCGTACCGCCTCGATCCGCATCCACGGCTGGGGGTAATTCCTTACGACGTCCCAATGCTCGGCCAGCCAGAGAGCGGCCGCGGCCGCGACCTGCGGGGTCGCCGCCGAAGTGCCGCTGCCGTCCATGTCGACGATCTTGCGGCAATCGATCTCGGCCCAAGGCACGTTTGGCGTATAGGCGCCGAGCGCGGTGGCCATCTTCGACGGCGGCCCGAAATTGCCTTGCATGGTGCCGAGCGCGAGGCCGGAATAGGCGCGCCCGTCGCCCATCACGCCGCAGGCTGCGAGCACCCGGTTGTAGCGGGCGGGATAGACGATGCTTCGCGGCGTGATGGTGAAATTGTTGCCCGCCGCCGTGACCATGACCACGCCGTGGTCGTAGGCAAGGTTGACGGCGTCGACCAGAGCCTGCGAGGTGAGGCCGCCCATGCTCATCGACAGCACCTGCGCGCCCTGCTGGCGCGCATAGTCGATGCCTTGCACCATGGTGCCAGTGGTCAGTCGGACCACCCAATCGGCAATGCGAACCGGCAGGATTTTCGCCAATGGCGCGCCGCCGACGAAGTCGGCGAAACCCGGCCAATGCGGCGAGGAGCCGTCGAGCTTGTTGCCGGCAAGCAGGCTGAGCGTGCCTGTTCCGTGGCCGCGGTTGCTGGTCAGCGTACCGGCCGGCGCGTGGTCGGTCGCATTGTTCGGACCGGTTCCGTCGTCGACGAAATTGCGCTGCCGCGCCGCGAGAAGCCCGTACGGGAGGGTTTGATGACCGGGATCGAAACCGGTGTCGAGATGGGCGATGGTGATGCTGGCCTGCTTGGCGCCGACCCGGTTGCGCGCCGCCGCGAACTGGCTGAAATCCGGCGCGGCGTTCCAAGCGACCCTTCCCGGCACCGTCGCCTGCCCGCCGCTCGGGTCCTGTTCGTCGAAAGTGCATGCCGGAGCCGCGCTCGCCGCCAAGCCGCGATCGCCACCGCTATCCTTGTAATCCCATTGCTGCAGGATATCGGGCTCGACCGCGAGCACCTCGGCGCCCGCGGCCGCCAGCGCCGGATTGCGTGCGACAAAGTCATGGGCGTTGTCCCAGGGATTGTCTGAATCGGCGGCCTCCGTCGCCAACCGCAGCCAGATGGAGCCGCGATCCGCAACGGCCGCCGTGCCTGTGCCGCCGGAGCCAGGCGGGAGAGTCAGGATCGATTCGGCCTCGATCCCGCCAATCCGGGGCGGCGCGCCTCGCGCCGAGAGCCCGGCTCCGTCACCGCGAACCTTGACAAGGAGTCCCTTCGCGGCCGCCATGGCGAGCCCCTCCCCAAAGGAAACCATGGCGCCGACCGTCCGCTACAGTCAAGCCAAGGTTCCAGCCATGCTTCGACTGATCTCTTTGCCGACTAGGCAATCATGCCGATTGCTTTCAAAGCAAAGGTTGATCGACGTCCGAACCATACACTTGATGACCATCGCCCGGTCCCGCACGCGTATCTGTGACCACCTTCACATACGTCGGACAGGGTTTGCGAGCAGATATGGCAGCGGCGGCACCAAGGCCCGACTGACATACAAGGGTCCGGGGACGGCTTCCGGACTGAATGCGGTTTCTCAAGAAGGGATTTTGATCACCTAGCCATTTTCAGATTTGCTGTCTGCGCGCTGGGCACCTCCCACCCAAGCGCGCGGACGGCGTTATCGAAGGATCGGTCCGTAACCGCCAGTGCGCCCGGTCTCCTTAAAGTTCGCCGGCTTATCCGATTTCGACGTGTCGGGCATGACATTGGAACTTCCGTCAGCCCCCGCCAAATCCGGTGAGCCACCATGGAAGGAGACAATGCTTTGATCGAGCACGCACTTATCCTACAATTTCCGCTCAACGAGAGGCGGAATCGTATCATGGCTGCAAACGGCGCGGACGACAGCAACATGCCGCGCCTGGCGCGCATCGACCCACGTCAGTTCGACCTGTTGTTCGGCGGCTGCAAGCTGGAGCGCTACGCCGCCGGCCAGCACCTGTTCGTCCAGGAGGATGCGTCCGACCGCATCTATGGCGTGATGAGCGGCACCGTCGAGATCTCGATCTATTCGCCGGGCGGGCAGAAGCTGGTGGCCAATATCGAGCTGTCCCGGAGCCTTGTCGGTGAGATCGGGGCGCTGGACGGACGCCCACGCACGGCAACCGCCATCTGCCTCACGGCATGCGAGCTGGTTTCGCTGAGCCGGACACAACTCTTTGACCGTATTGAGAAAAACCCGTCTCTTGCGCGAGCGATGATCGAATTGCTGTGCATGCGCCTGCGCTGGGTCAGCGGCGAGTTGGGCGACCAGGCCTTTTTCGGCATCGAGGCCCGCCTGGCGAAGAGGCTGGTGTTCCTGAGCAGCGTCATGGCGGACTCCGCCGGCTGGATTCCGATTTCGCAATCCGAGCTCGGCGAATTCCTCGGCGCGACGCGCGAATCCGTCAACAAGACGCTCAACGACTGGCGCAACCGGCAGATGATCGCCATCAAGCGCGGCGGGCTGCGCATCACCAACGCCGCCGCGCTGAACCAGATCGCCGATTCGCAGGACGACGACTGAGCGCTTCGCCATCTGCTTCGGCCGGTTCGTCCAGGCAACGAATCGCTTCAGCGCCCTCGTTCAGAGCCGCGAGACCAGATAGCGCAACGCCGAGCGGCTGGGCATGAAGAAATAGCCGCCGCCTTTGGTGGTGTCGAATTGCGGCACATCCTTGAGCACGGTGACCTTTTCCCAGGAGGGAATGGAGAACCGGCCACCGCCGCCCCGCGCGCCGATCGTCGGATCCGTCTCGCCCACGAGGCCCTGGAACGAGTTGGACGAAACCCAGGTCTGCTGGATGAACTCGTATTGGCGCTCGATGTCGGCGTTGAGGCACATGAAGAGCAGGCCCTTCGCGGTCTTTCCGCCCCTGTCCTTCTTCTCATAGGTGCGGCCGACGCGCAGGATGCGGTGGCGCTTGCCGATCCTGATCTGCGTCTCGCGGTCCTCGCCCAGTGAATCGCGCGGGTTGGAGCGGCGTATGTGGGAGCCGAGCGGGCAAGCGTGCCCCTGCGGATCCTCCGCCCCGAGCGCGAAATCATTGTCGACGCCGCGCCCCGGACGCCCGTTCGGATTGCGCACCAGCGAGCTGCCGTCCTGCCAACGGCCCAGCATTTTTGCCGCCACCCAGCGCGGCGTGATGGCCGCATCGCCGGTCTCGCCGGCGGCCTGAACAGCGGCCCGCCTGCAATAATCGTCGAACAGTTCCACATGCTGCTCGAACTGGCGCAC
>JAFKFE010000359.1 GCA_017308345.1 Alphaproteobacteria bacterium
CGCCGATCGACGAGGTGCGGGTCGTATCCACGGCGGGAGCCGGCTGGTTGACGCCGCTGTTGCCGTAATTGTCGCTGCCGGCAAAAGCAGCGGTGGAAATGGCCATAAGGGCCGCGGTGGCAAGAACGATCTTCTTCATTTTAGGTACTCCTGAATTTTGTCGGACCGGGACGGCGGGCGAGCCCGCCGCCGGCTCGAGATCGGCGGTTAGTTGTTGCCGAAGAGGTTGTGGTCAGCGCCCGTCTTGACCGGGTTCTGGGCCGCCGGCTCCGCGTTGCGGACCGAGGCCGTGTAGGACGAGTCAACTGCCGCAGCCGGCTGGTTGGCAGCCTGCGAACCGTAATTGTCGCTACCGGCGAAAGCGCTGCCGGAAACGGCCAGAAGGGCGACGGCGGCGAGAACGATCTTGTTCATTTTAGTGCTCCTGAATTTCCTGATCCGACCGAGGCGGCGGGCATGCCCGCCGCCGGTTCGAGGCCGGCTGTTAATTGTTGCCGAAAAGGTTGTGGTCGGCGCCCTGGGTGACAGGCTTCTGAGCCGCCGGCTCGGACTTGCGGACCGACGCGGTGTAGGACTGGTCAACCGTCACGGCCGGCTGATTGGCACCGTTCGAACCATAGTTGTCGCTACCAGCGAAGGCGCTGCCGGAAATTGCCAGAAGGGCGGCGGCAGTAAGAACAATCTTTTTCATTTTTGCTACTCCAGTATCTTTATTCCGTCCGTCTAGCGGCGTGTCTTGGGAATGAAATCGCGTCGTTCGGACAGCGCTGATTTGGGTGAGCCGACTGCCGGATTCCAATCACGAAGTTTTTCCGGCTGGACCATGAATCCAGGCCTTGAAATTTTCATAAGCATGCCTACTATCAAATTTTTTTGTATTAATTTCAATTAGTTAAGTTAAAAAGTCCGTTGAGTCACCAAGTGTGTCACGGCGCCAATGTTCACCGCGTCCTGTACGCATCGTCAACAGAAACGAACCGTTCGGTTCGATTTTAGCGCTCACTAATAGTCACTTTTCGATACCGTTAACCATTCGAAAGCCGGTTACCCGTCGATTCGAGGTCCTTGCGCGAGCGAGGATCCGCTGTCCGGCCGATGAGAATAAGCGCCCGTCACATGGGTCAAAACGACATCATGGCCCGTGTCGCGCCGCATGGATGCGATGTCGTTTTCATGCCGACGCGAAACCGGCTGTCGTGGTTAGATCAGGCCATCTCAGGTGCCGCTTCGTCGCGACGGAGCGGAGAATTGGGAAGCCGGTCGAAATCCGGCGCTGCCCCCGCAACGGTGGTGGAGTGAAATCGCAACGGGAGACCACTGGGCCCAGGCCTGGGAAGGTGTTGCGAAAAGTCCGCAGGGACGCTCCAGAGCCCGGAAACCAGCCCGAGGCATTTGAACTCGACTGATCGCGGTGGGCGGTCAAGAGGCGGACGGCGTGCCCGGCCCTGCCGGTGGCGGTCGTTCTTCTCCATCACCACCAGTTCAGTCCTTGACCGAGAGGACAGGACATGGATGCGCGCAACGATATGCTGAGGCTCCTGCAGAGCCGCAAGCCGGGCTACTCGCTGGAGCAGCCCTTCTACACCGATCCCGACTATTTCAAGCTCGACATGGAGCTGATCTGGTATCGCGACTGGCTGTTCATCGGCCATGACTGCGAACTGCCGAAACCGGGTAGCTACATCACCGTTCAGATCGGCGACTATCCGGTGATGCTGGTCCGCGACCAGAAGGGAACCATCAACGCCTTCCACAACTCCTGCCGTCATCGCGGCAGCCGCGTCTGCAATGCCGAAAAAGGCATGGCGGCCAAACTCGTCTGTCCTTACCATCAATGGACCTACGAGCTCGACGGGCGGCTGCTGTTCGCCCGCCAGATGGCGGACGGCTTCGACAAGAGCCAGTTCGGCCTGAAGCCGGTGGCCTGCGAGAGCGTCGGCGGCTACATCTTCATCTGCCTGGCAAACGACCCGGCCGACTTCGCGCCGATGCGCGCCATGATCGAACCCTACCTCCTGCCGCATCGGTTGAGCGAGGCGAAGGTCGCGTTCGAATCGACCATCGTCGAAAAGGGCAACTGGAAGCTCGTCTGGGAAAACAACCGCGAGTGCTATCATTGCGCCGGCAACCATCCGGAACTGTGCAAGACGTTCCCGGAAGCGCCGACGGTGACAGGCGTGCAGGGCGCCGACAGCGATCCGGAAATGCTTGCCCACTGGGCGAAATGCGAGGCGGCGGGCCTGCCCAGCCGGTTCCGCATCGATCCGGCCGGACAATATCGCGCAACGCGCGCGCCGCTGTTGCGCGAAGCCGTCAGCTACACGATGAACGGCAAGCGCGCGGTGGCGAAGAACCTGTCGGCCAGCGTCGCCGCCGACCGCATCGGCACCTTGATGCATTACCACTACCCCACGACCTGGAACCATATCCTCATCGATCACGCGGTCACCTTCCGTGTGCTGCCGATCAGCGCCACCGAGACCGCGGTGACGACCAAATGGCTGGTCCACAAGGACGCGGTCGAAGGCGTCGACTACGATCTGGCGGAACTCACCCATGTCTGGACCGAGACCAACGACCAGGACCGCCGCATCGTGGAGGAAAACGCGCTCGGCATCCTGTCGCCGGCGTACGAGCCCGGTCCCTATTCCGAGCTGCATGAGGGCGGCGTCATCCAGTTCGTCGAGTGGTACGCCTCCTTCATCGGTCCGCGCCTTGCCGAAGGCGGCCGGCCGGCGCTGCGCAGCGTTGCCTAGCGCATGTCGCCCGAAAGTGTTCAGCGGTTTTGGGAGTACGCCATGTGCAAATCAAATAGGGTGAGGAGATGAACGCGATGACGGATCTCGGCCTCTATCGCCATCTCGACGAGATGGCGCCTTGGAACGACAGGCTGCAGGTGCTGGAGGTGATCGGCGTCAGCGATGAGGCGCCGCAGGTGAAGACCTTCACCTTCCGCTCCGACAACCAGACCTGGTTCCGCTACAAGCCCGGGCAATTCGTGACGCTGGAACTGCCGACGGCCGACGGGCCGCTGATGCGCACCTACACGCTGTCGTCCTCGCCGTCGCGGCCGTTCTCGATCGCGGTGACGGTGAAGGCGCAGGCCGGCAGCGTCGGCACGCGCTGGATGTTCGACAATCTGAAACCCGGCGTCCATGTGAAGGCCTACGGGCCGGCCGGCGATTTCTCGCTGCACAGCCATCCGGCGGCCAAGTACCTGTTCATCTCGGCCGGATCCGGCGTCACGCCGATGATGTCGATGCTGCGCTGGCTGAACGACTGCGCGCCCTGGACCGATGTCGGCTTCGTCAACTGCGCGCGCCGGCCGGAAGAGATCATCTTCCGCAAGGAGCTCGAACTGCTCGGCAGCCGCATGCCGGGCCTGTCGCTCGGCTTCATGATCGAGGAACGGTCGAGCCGCGAGGGCTGGTTCGGCCATATGGGCCGCATCGACGCGATCCGGCTGCCGCTGCTGGCGCCCGATTTCCGCGAGCGAGAGATCTTCTGCTGCGGACCCGACCCCTTCATGCGCGCCGTGCGGCAGATGCTGGATGCCGCCGGCTTCGACATGAGCCGCTACCATCAGGAGAGCTTCGCGGCGCCGGCCGTGGAAGAAGTCCCGGCACCGTTCACGATGCCGGCCGGCAACAGCGCCGAGCCATTCGCCGAGGCGGTGACGCCGGTCCGCTTTTCGCTCTCGGGCGTCGACGCGGAATGCGTCGCCGGACAGACGGTGCTGCAGACGGCGCGCGCCTCGGGTGTCAGGATTCCGGCGGCCTGCGAGTTCGGTCTGTGCGGAACCTGCAAGGTGAAGAAGGTCTCGGGCGAGGTCTCGATGAGCCACAATGGCGGCATCCTCGATCACGAGATCGACGACGGCTATATCCTGGCCTGCTGTTCGAGGCCGCTGTCGGCGCTGGACATCGAAGCCTGAAGGCTTGCCGGTTCCCACCTTTTCGGGATCATGCTTCTAAACCCCGTAGCGCTCGGTGCGGATGATTTCCGCCGGAACGCCGGCCCCTATCAAGGCGTCGGCGGCGGCCGAGACGAACGCGTTCGAACCGCAGACAAAGGCGAGCCTCGGCGCCTTCGGCAGACGCTCGACGGCCTGCGCCACCATGCGGGCGTCGACGCGCCTGGAATAGTCGGAGGGACGTCTGGCCGGTTCGCGGGTCAGCGTCAGCACCAGATCGAAGCCGTCGCGGCGATCGTCGAGGCTGATCAATTCATCTCGAAAGATCACCTCGTCCCAGGTCCGCGCCGAGAACACCAGCGCTACGGGCACCGCCATGTTGCGCAAGGTGCGATGGCGCACCATCGCCATCAGCGGCACGACGCCTGAGCCACCGCCGACCAGAAGGATCGGCCCGGCGTCGCTCTCATCCCATATGAAATGGCCGCCCAGCGGTCCGCGCAGCTCGATCTCGTCGCCGACGGCCGCCACGTCGTGGAAGAAGGGCGAAACCTCGCCATCGTCGAGCCGCTCGATCGCCAGCTCGATGCCCGCGCCCGGCGCCGAGGCGATGGAATAGGAGCGACGCGCCTGATAGCCGTCCGGCGCCGTCAGCCTGATGTCGACATGCTGCCCCGCCAGATGGGTGAACGGCCGCGACGGCCGGAACCAGAAGCTGGTGACGCGCGGCGTGCGCTTTTCGATGCGGGTGATCGTGGCTGCCTGCCAGGGGGATTGCGGCGATGGCTCGGCGCTCATCGATTGCTGCTCACGGATCGCCCCTCACGGATCGCTCGAATAGCGCTGCTCGCGCCACGGGTCGCCATACATGTGATAGCCGCGCAACTCCCAGAAGCCCGGCTCGTCGCGATCGGTGAACTGCAGACCGTTCACCCATTTGGCCGACTTCCAGAAATAGAGATGCGGGACCAGCAGCCGGGCCGGACCGCCATGGTCGGGCGTGATCGGCTTGCCCTCATAGAGCAGGGCAACCATCGCCTTGCCGGTGACGAGGTCCTTGGTCGGCACATTGGTGGAATAGCCGTCGAAGGACAGCGCCAGCGTGTAGGCGGTCGGCGGCTCGATGCCGGCGTCGGCGAGGACGTCGTCGATCATCACGCCTTGCCAGGGCGTGTTGAACTTGGTCCAGGCCGTGACGCAATGGATGTCGCGCGTCATCTTGCTTTGCGGCAGGGCGTTGAATTCGGCCCAGTTCCATTTCTTGATCGGCCTTGGCCCCTGCTTGAGAGTGAAGGACCAGTCCTCGGCGCGCACGCGTGGCGTCGGCCCTGCCGAGAGAACCGGGAAACCCTGTTCCAGATATTGGCCGGGCGGGATGCGCGCGTCGGTGTCGGACGGGGGGCGCCGTCCGGAAAAGAAGCCGCGTGTCACCATCGATACATTCCTTGCGCCGGATTTGGCCGATCACGGGGAGTGTTCTCGAAGACGTCACGAGGGGCAACAGAAATCTTGTGCGGCAGGGCCCGCCGGAAAATCCGACGGGCCCTTGCGAAGCCCGCCTCAACCGGCGGCGAAGGGCACCGCGACGAATATCTGCGAATCGCCGCGATCGATCAGCAGGAGCACCGACTTCTTGCCGGACTTGCCGGCCTCGGCGATTGCCTGGTTGGCCTGCCTTGCCGTCCTGACCGGCATCTGGTCGACGCCGACGATGACATCGCCGGGTTGGATGCCGGCCGCTGAAGCCTCCTTGTCCGGATTGACCCGCTCGACCACCGCCCCGTGCTGGTTGTCGGCGAGGTTGAGCTGGTCGCGGATATCAGGCGTGAGGTCGGTCAGGCCGAGGCCGAGCGAGGGAACGCGCTGGCTGGCCGACGGACTGCCGCCTTCATTGCCCGCCGAGGCAGTCTTCTGATCATCGGTGTTGCGGCCGACATCGGCGGAAATCTGCATCGTCTTGCCCTTGCGCCAGACATCGAGCGTTTCCTTGACGCCCGGCGACACGTCGGCGACGGCGCGCGACAGGTCCTTCGGGTCCTTGATCTGCTCGCCGGCGAAGCCGGTGATGACGTCGCCGGTTTCGATACCGGCCTTTGCCGCGGGTGAGCCCGGCGTCACGGCCGAGACCAGCGCTCCACCCGCATGATCGAGGCCGATGGCGCTGGCGACATCCTGGGTGACCGGCTGGATCTGAACGCCGAGATAGCCGTATTCGATGTCGCCGCCCTTCATCAGCTTGGCGACGACCTTCTGCGCCTGATCCGAAGGAATGGCGAAGCCGACGCCGACACTGCCGCCGTTGGGCGAATAAATCGCGGTGTTGATGCCGACGACGTTGCCGTTGACGTCGACCAGCGGGCCGCCGGAATTGCCGTGGTTGATCGGCGCGTCGATCTGGATGAAGTTGTCGAATGGCCCGCTATGCAGATCGCGGCCGCGCGCCGAGACGATACCGGCGGTGACCGTGGTGCCGATACCGAACGGATCGCCGATCGCCAGCACCTGGTCGCCGGTCATCAGCTTGTTGGAATCGCCCCATTTCACGGTCGGCAGCGGCTTGTCGGCCTTGATCTTGAGCACCGCCAGATCGTGCTTTGCGTCGTGGCCGACGAGCTTGGCGGGAAGCTCGGTGCCGTCG
>JAFKFE010000360.1 GCA_017308345.1 Alphaproteobacteria bacterium
GTCTGCGGCTTCCGGCCACCGCGACCCAGCAGGTCTCATGCGGGCCCTCGAGGGGCAAGCGACACAGGCTGTCGTCACGGTGGCGCGGGACCAACGCCCAACCAGTCATTAAACTGATTCAGCGCATCAGGGAGGTTGCCTGATGAGCGCGACTGTCCTCCACACCGAGGTCGGCGTGTCCGACGAAAAACAGGCCGCCGCCAAGAGCGCCGGCCGGCGCTTCGGCGCCCTGGTCGTGCGGCTCGGCGCGATCGGCGCCTTCGCCGCGATCATGGCCTATTTCGTCGTCTTCGCGCCGGGCTTCACCTCGACCTTCAACCTGATCAACGTCGTCGAGCAGTCGGCGATCCTGGGCGTGCTCGCCTATGGCATGACCGCCGTCATCATCGGCGGCGGCTCCGATGTCACCGAAGGCGGCATCGACCTGTCGATCGCGGCCAATATGGGGCTCTGCGCCGCCGTCTACGCGACGCTCTTGTCCATGGGCTATGGCGACTTCCTCTCGGTGCTCGCGGCAATTGCCGTCGGCATGGCGGTCGGCGCGCTCAACGCTATTGCCGTGGTCGGCCTCGGCATCCTGCCGCTGCTTGCCACGCTTGCCGTGCTCAACGTCGCGGCCGGCATGGAACTCACGCTCACCCAGAACACGGTCGTCGGCGCATCCTCCCCTCTGCTCGGCCTCCTGGTGTCGGGTAGCTTTCTCGGCATCTCCGCGCTTGCATGGGCGCTGATCGTCTTCTCCGCGATCGTGATCGTGGTTGTTCACGGCACGTCGTTCGGGCTCAGGCTCTATGCCGTCGGCGGTCATCCAGAGGCTGCGCGCGCGGCCGGCCTCAGCGTGCCTTTCTACGTGTCTTTCACCTATGTGCTGAGCGGCTTCTGCGCGGCGGTGGCGTCGATCCTCACCGTATCGCGCCTGTCGGCCAGCACGCCCGGCTCCGGAGAGCTGCTTCTGTCGGTGCTGGCGGCGGCGCTGCTCGGCACGGTCTTTTCCCGCCGCTTCGTGCCGACCATGGGCGGCACGCTGCTCAGCGTGCTGTTCATCGGCCTTTTGGCCAACGGCTTCCAGCTGCTCAACGTCTCCAGCTACTGGGTCAACGGCGTGCAGGGCGCGCTGATCCTTTTGGTGGTGGCCATCACATCCTTTGCCCGCGGTTCGGAGGGTTCGCGATGAGCGTCTCGGCCAACGACAATTCAGCCAAGGCGAACCTGCGCGGTTTCCTCGCCAAATACAGCGTGCTCATCGCCTTCGCGGCCATCGTCATCTTCTTTTCGGTGGCGAGCCCGACCTTCCTGACGCCGGCCAACCTGTTCAACGTGCTGGTCAACAACGTCGTCATGCTGGCGATCGTGGCGCTGGGGCTGACCATCGTCATCTCGTCGGGCGGCATCGATCTCTCCGTCGGTGTCTCCGTCGACATGGCAAGCATGGTCTTCGTCATGCTGTTGGCCGCCGGCTACGGCGGCGTCGTCGGCGTCGCCGGCGGGCTCGGCGCGGCGCTGATCGTCGGCGTGCTGAATGCGATCCTCATCACAAGGCTCAACATCAGCCCCTTCCTGGCGACGCTCGGCGTGCTCTTCATCGGCCAGAGCACACAGCAGCTTGCCACCAGCGGCGGCCAGCCGATCTACCTCACAAGTGGTTACGCGGCAGACCAGTTCAACGCCATTGCCCGCACGGCTCTGTTCGGTGTGCCGACCCCGGTGATCGTGCTGATCGTGCTCGCCGTCGCGGTGCATCTGTTGCTGCATCGGTCTGTCTTCGGCCGCTATGTGCAGGCCATGGGCGCGCAGCCGGGTGTGGCCTGGTATTCCGGCATCCGCGTGCCGCGCGAATTGTCGATGGTGCATGTGCTGTGCGCGCTGCTCGCCGGCGTCACCGGCATCCTCTTGTCGGCGACGGTGAAGTCCTATGTGCCGCTCTCCGGCAACGCCTTCCTGCTCGACGCGATCGGCGCCACCTTCATCGGC
The DNA here is from genome assembly GCA_017308345.1 of Alphaproteobacteria bacterium. Lineage (GTDB taxonomy): Bacteria > Pseudomonadota > Alphaproteobacteria > Rhizobiales > Rhizobiaceae > Mesorhizobium. Next base: position 1,972 of record JAFKFE010000360.1, read on the forward strand.
ACGACGCTGAGCCGTGAGCGCAAGCCCTCGGTCGTCGGCACGCTGCTCGGCGTGCTGCTGCTCGCCATCGTCAAGAACGGCCTGCTGCTCGTCGGCTGGAATTTCTACTGGCAGCAGGTCGGCATCGGCGTGCTTGTCTTCCTGGTGCTGGCCGCGAGCTTCGGCCTGCGCCGCGCCGCCCATTGAGTTCGAAAGGTCATTCAACCATGCCACAATTCGACGTCAGCTCGATCGGCTTCTACGTCCTCGACATCCTGGGACGGCCGGTCTCGCGCATCCCCGAAGGCGGCCGCGCCGACTACATCGAGGAGATCCGCATGACCGTCGCCGGCACCGCCGGCGCGACAGGCATGGACTGCGCTATCCTCGGCCTGAAGACGCGGGCCGTCACCACGCTCGGCACGGACGACATGGGCGACTGGTTCCTGGCCAAGCTGAAGAAATACGGCCTGGAGACCAGCCTTGTGCGCCGCGACGGCAGCGTCCAGACCTCGTCCACCATCCTGCCGGTGCGGCCGAACGGCGAGCGTCCCGCGCTGCATGTGCCTGGCACCGCGACCTTGTTCGAAGTCGCCGATGCCGATCTCGATGCGGCGCTAGATGCGACCGTCGTCCATGTCGGCGGCACCGGACTGTTGAAGCGCTTCGACGGCGAGCCGACGGTGAGGCTCTTGAAGCGCGCCAAGGCGCTTGGCCGCGTCACCACCTTCGACCTCATCCAGGCGACGCTGGAGACCTGGAAGCTGGTCGAGCCGTGCCTTCCCTATATCGACTATTTCGTGCCGAGCATCGACGAGGCCGGCGAGATGGCGCATGACCGCGATCCGGCTCGCGTCGCCGCCTTCTTCAAGGCAAGGGGCGTCAAGAACTGCATCATCACGCTCGGCGCCGACGGCGTTTACGTCTCGCCCGAGCATGGCGAGGATTTCCATCTGCCGGCCTTCGAGGTCGAGGTCTTCGACACCACGGGCTGCGGCGATTCCTTCACGGCCGGCATCATCGTCGGCATCGTCAAGAGCTGGGATCTGAAACAGTCCGCGCGCTTCGCCAGCGCGGTCGCGGCCAAGGTGGCGATGGGGCTGGGCTCCGACGGCAAACTCGTTTCATTCGACGACACGATCGCGGCGATGAATTCGCTCCCGGTCAAGACATCAAAGGTTCAAGCAGCATGACCATTCTTCCGGAAGCCAAGGGCAAGACGGCTCTCGTCACCGGCGCCAGCCGCGGCATCGGCAGGGCGCTCGCCAAGGGGCTCGCCGAAGCGGGCTTCGATGTCGCCATCACCGATCTGCCCTCGCAGGCGGCCGAGCTCGACGTGACCAGGGGCGAGATCGAGGCGGCCGGCCGCAAGGCCTATGTCTACACGATGGACGTCAGCAAGAAGAAGGACATCGAGGCGACGGCGCAGGCGCTGCTTGAAGTGGCCGGCAGCATCGACGTGCTGGTCAACAATGCCGGCATCTTGAAGCCCAGCCTGCTGCAGGATCTCGATGAGGCGAACTGGGACGCGCATTTCGACGTCAACGCCAAGGGCGTGCTGATGATGTGCCAGGCGGTGCTGCCGCATATGCGCGCCAGGAAGTCGGGCAGGGTGATCAACATCGCCTCGATCGCCGGCCGGCAGGGCGTGCCGACACAAGGGCACTACGCCGCGACCAAGGCGGTGGTGATCACGCTCACCCGGGTCCTTGCTCAGGAGGTCGGCATGGACGGCGTCACCGTCAACGCGATCTGCCCCGGCATCATCCTGACCGAGATGGGCAAGAACAATCTGGGCAGCGAAGCCGCGATCCGCCATTGGGAGGAGGTCGCGGCACTGAAGCGCCTTGGTGCGCCCGAGGACATTATCGGACCGGTGCTGTTCTTCGCCTCGGACCTCTCGGCCTTCGTCACCGGCCAGGCGCTCAACGTCGACGGCGGCATCTACTACCACTGAGGCTTGCGGCGGGCCCGCGCTATAGCCGCGGTCCCGCCACCAAGCGCGCCACTCGCGCCATGTCGGCGCTCATCTCGCGGTCGTCGTCGAGCGGGGCGACGAGCGCCCGCACGGCATCGTAGCTGCGCCTCGGGCCTTTGCCCATCGAGTCCAGCACGCCGCGCAGCTCCACGCCGGTCGCGGCGAAGATCAACTCCATCGCCACAAGATAGCGCAGGCGCTCGATGATCCCTGCCGTCTTTGCCACCACGCGCGGCGCCATCGACGACTGGTCCTCGACGCCGTCCGAGATGGCCAGGGGGCTGAGCGACATCGGATTGGCAAGGTGGCGGATCTCCGCTTCGAGCGCGGCGACCGGCTTTTGCAGTTCCGCATAACCCTGGCGGCTGCCGCCCCGGGCCGAAAGGAAGCGCGGCAGCTCCGCCACTGTCGGCGACATCAGCTTCATCGAGCGGTTGGCCGTGCCGACCGCGCAATGCGCCAGCGCCTGGCCGAGGTTTTCCCAGGTCAGCGTGAAGGCGGTGAGGTCGAAATTGCCGTTGGAGACGACCCGCTCGGCCTCTGGCAGGATGACCGGATTGTCGCCGGAATGGCCAAGCTCGATCTCGGTTGCCAGCTTCGCCTGCTCATAGGCATGGAGCAGGCCGCCCCAGACCTGCGGCACGCAGCGGAAGCTGAGCGGATCCTGGAGCCGCCGCGCGGCGTTGTCCTGCCAGAGCCCGCTGCCCGAAAGCTCGGCCCGAAGCCGCGCGCCGATTTCGCGCTGGCCGAAGGCCGGTCGCGCCGCAAGCGCATCCTCGTCGATGGCCTTGAGCGACGCGCGAAAGGCCTCGTAGTTGAGCGCCACCGCCGCCAGTGACCAGTCGATCAGGCAGGCGACTTCTTCGAGCGCCAGGCACGCGGTGCCCGTCGAAAGGCTGTTGGCGACGATGATGGCGTGGCCGTCCTTTTCGCGCAGGTCGAGCGGTTCGAGCCCGGCAAGCTTGAGCGCCTCGGCCGACGGCATGATCCGGCCCTGATATTCGCTCTCGCCATCGCCACGCAGCGCCCGCGCCAGATGGCCGAGAGGCGCGAGGTCCGCCGCGCCCACGGATCCCCAACTCGGGATCACCGGATGGATGCCGGCGTTGAGCGCGGCGAGCAGGCCGAGCACCACGCCCTCCGAGGTGCCGGTGCCGCCCGCCGCCATGCCGCAGATGCGAGCCACCATCAGCGCCCGCACCGCTTCGGTCGGTAGCGACGGGCCGGCGCCCATGGAGTGGCTGAGCGGCACGCTGTGCTGGAAGGCGATCAGGTCGGCCTCGGCAAGCGGCGTGTCGACACAAGCGCCAAGTCCCGTGGTGACGCCATAGAGCGGCTTGCCGAGCTGGGTGAGATGCTCGATGAGGGCGCGGCTGGCGCGGATGCGCCGCATGGCTTCCTCGCCGAGCACTAGGCGCGCATTGCGCCGTGCGATCTCGGCGACATCGCTTGTGCTCAGCGACTTGGCGTCAAGAAGGATCACTCTGGCTGTCATCTTGCGGCTGTTCCTCGTGTGTCCTGGGATTGGTTGGCTTCGGAACCGAACGGAGACAGGATAGCCGTTGTCGACGCCGGCCATTGTCGAAAATCCGCCGTCGCGGTTGCCGCGTTTGGCTCCGGGTCTCGAGAGCCGCCATTCTCGGCTCGGCCCGATCCGATCTCCGATACGTCCTGGCTGAAGTGCTGGTTTCGCAACCGGGGCCGGCTGAAAGCGGGAAACCCGAACTTTTGCCACGCTGGTGATTTTGGATATGCTGGAGATCCAAATTGCCAGAAGGTCGCTGCCATGACGAAACATTTTGCAATCGCCGCGCTCGTGCTTGCCGCCGCGGCCACGATGGCGGGCCCGGCTTCCGCCGGTGAACGGCATCGCCACCGCGTCACCGGGCAGGAGCGTTATGTTCCGGCCAGTGACGACATCATCGAGACGCTGTTCGGCGGTCCGCGCTACTACGACCAGCAGATGTCCACCACCGCCACGGGCGCCTGCTCGTATCACCGCGTCGGACCGGACGCGAATGCGGTCAACGACATCAACGACCACTATTGCGGAAAGTAGTTCGCAGGCGCCAGGAGCGGTTCAGCCCTCAACGTGGCTGACCCGCTCTGGACGCTTCCGGATAAAGCAGGACGCGCTGGGTCCGGTCAGGCCGCTGCCGCTTGCGAATAGTCCATCCGCTCCAGATCGGCGATCAGGCCGGGTCCGGTCGGCTGCCAGCCGAGATGCGCGCGCGTCCATTCGCTCGAGGCCGGCATGTCGAGGCCCGCGAACATGGCAAGCCATCCGAAATGGTCGGCCGCTTCTTCCTGCGAGAGCGAGACCACCGGCACGTCGAGCCCGGCGCCGATCACTTCCGCGATCTCGCGCATGGCAACGCCTTCCTCGGCGACGGCGTTGTAGCGCACGCCGGCCTGCTGCTTGTCCAGCGCCAGGCGGTAGAGCTTCGCGACATCCAGCACATGCGCCGACGACCAACGGTTGCGGCCTTCGCCAAGATAGGCCGAGACGCCCCTGGCGCGCGTCTGCGCGATCAGCGGGGTGATCAGGCCTTGCTTGACGGTGTCATGCACCTGCGGCAGCCGC
>JAFKFE010000361.1 GCA_017308345.1 Alphaproteobacteria bacterium
CGAGTTCTTCTGCCTGGTGGACGATCTGTCGAACGTCGAAGCCCTGGCTTTAGCCGCCAGGGCGGCGAATCTCAGCCGCCCTATGAAGGTCCTTGTCGAGCTCGGCTATGTCGGCGGTCGGACCGGATGCCGCACGGTCGAGCAGGCGATCACCCTCGCCCGGGCGGTGCATGCGTCCGGCGTCCTGGCGCTTGCCGGCATCGAAGGCTTCGAGGGCCTCCTTCGAGGATCGTCGAACGCGGAAACGCTGGCGCAGGTGGAAAGCCTGCTCGGCTCGATGGTCGAGCTTGCCGAAAGATGCGCCGCGGAGCGGTTGTTCGCCGAAGGCACGGTGCTGCTGTCAGCGGGAGGGTCGTCCTTCTTCGACGTCGTCGCAGCGCGTCTGTCAGCGGCCAGGCTCAACCGCGAGACGCGGATCCTGCTGCGCTCGGGCTGCTACATCACGCATGATTCGGTGCTCTATGTTCGCGCCATGGACGCGATGCGGGAGCGCAACAGCGCGCTTGCCGACTCGCATGGCGGCCTGGAACCCGCGCTCGAGGTCTGGGCCTATGTGCAGTCGCGGCCGGAGGCTGAAAAAGCGATCGTCGGCTTCGGCAAGCGTGACATCTCCTATGACGACCTGCCGCTGGCGCTGAGCTGGTACCGGCCGGATGGCAGCATGACGGCGCCCCAGCCCGTGCCTGCGGGGCATGTCGTGACCAGGCTGAACGACCAGCACTGCCACCTTTCGCTGCCGGCCAGTTCGCCGCTGCGGGTCGGCGACCTGATCGGCTTCGGCATCTCGCACCCATGCCTGACCTTCGACAAATGGCGGGTCATCCACCTTGTCGATCCGTCCTATCGGGTCACCGGTTCGATCCGGACTTATTTTTGAACGCCGCGCGGCACTGGAACGAAGGCATCTCCCACGATGAGCAGGAAACATAACCCGAAGGTAATGCTGGTTACCGGCGCTGCGAGCGGCATCGGAGCGGCAACGGCAAGATTGGCCGCAAGCGCCGGCCACAAGGTGATCCTGGCCGACATCAACGAAGCCGGAGCCCGCGCGACGGCGGCCGAGATCGGCGTCAATGCATCCGCCAAGCGCCTCGATATCCGATCGGAGCAAAACTGGAACGCGGTGCTCGATGAGGTCTGGGCGGAGCACGACCGGCTGGATGTCCTGATCAACAACGCAGCCATCGTCCACACCGGCTTTGCGGCCGATGTGCCGGTCGAGAAGCACAGGCACACGCTCGACACCAATTTCATGGGCGCGGCCATCGGCATGCTGGCCGCATTGCCGCGCTTCAAGGCGCAGGGTTCCGGGCATCTGGTCACGGTCGCCAGCATGGTCGCCTTCCTGCCCTTCCCCGGCATAGCGAGCTACGCCGCGGCGAAGCACGCGCTGCGGGCCTTCCACCATGCGCTGGCCATCGAGGAACGCCACAGCCCGGTCCGCTTCACGATCGTCTACCCGACGGCGACCGAAACACCCATGCTGGAGCAGGAAGCCGAGGACGACGCCATGGCGCTCGCCTTCGCCGGCAATCCGGTTCCCGCCGACCACGTCGCGCGGATCATTCTCGACGCTGTCGCGAAAAAGCCGGCCGAGGTCTACATTCCGCCCGAGCGCGGCAGCTTCGTGCGCCAGATCGGCGTAAAGCCGCGCGCGCTGGCGAAAATGTACGAGCACAACGCGGCCATCGGCGCGGAAAAGCTCAAGGCCCGCCGCGCTCTCGTCGGCGGTTGAAATGCGCGTCGCGGACCGGCTCAGCTCTTCGAGCGCGGGCGCGACGTCGATCTTCGCCTGGAATTCGCCTCCGCCAGCTTGAGCTGCTCGAGGATGCGATACGAGCCTTCGCGCAGGTCCCTCACCACCAGTTCGCCGGCTTCCGAGGGAGACCGACGAGAAAGCGCATCGATGATCAGCAGATGCGGATGCACGTCCGAAGAGGCCTGACGGATGCTTGGATATTGGTGGGTCACGAAGGGGCCGGCGAGCAGCCAGAGATTCTCGATGACGCGAACCAGGACGTCGTTGTTCGAGGCCCGGTAGATGGTGAAGTGGAATTCCTGGTTCGCCGAAAGAGCGGCTTTCCACTGTTCGGCGGCCTCCGCCTCGACGAAAGCCCTGTGCAGATCCTCCAGCCCGCGAATGTCGTCCGCGGTGATGTGGACGGCGCTCAGTTCCGCCGCGAGCCGTTCGAGCGGAGCGCGCGTCTCGCGGATGTTGATGTACCGGGGAATGGAGATGACCGGCACCCGGGCCTGGTAGCCAAGCTTCAGCTCCAGAGCGCCCTCGCGAACGAGCTGGCCGACAGCCTCCCGCACCGGCGTCGGCGAGGTCTGGTACATCAGCGCCAGTTTTCGGATGTTCAGCCTGGAGCCCGGTTCGTACTGCCCCGTCATCAAGGCCAGGCGCAGCCGGCCATAGATCCGTTCCGAAAGGCTGTCCCGATTGAGCGCCAGGCCGTCGTCGGCTTCCTGTTCATCCGGTTGAGTGGTCATGGTGCCTTGCTGGTTGGTCGTTCGCGTCGGCGATCGTGCGAGCGCCCTCATTCCCGTGCCATTCTGGCATATACTATTCCAAAATCCATAAGCACAAAAACCGCTCTCGACCCGATGGCTTGTTTTGCTATATCAAAATCAGGAAATCGTAAGAGCTGAAAAGCGCACGGGGGAGAATATCGACCAATGAGACCGATCGACTTCGAAGAACCCGTCGAGCGACGCATCGATCTCGACCTGGCCATTGGCGAGAGCCCGGTCTGGGATGCTGGTCGCCGCCTGCTCTGGTTCGTCGATATCCTGGCGCCGTGCATCTACGCGCTCGATCCCCAGACGAACCGTCTGGCGACATATCCGATGCCTTGCGCCGTCGGCAGCATCGGCCTGGCGAGCGGCGGCCACCTGGTGGTCGCGCTTCGGAGCGGCGTTCATCTTTTCGATCCTGTGTCCCGGACGCTGGAGTTCCTGGTCCACCCGGAGCCCGGCATGGACATGAACCGGCTGAACGACGGCAAGGTGGGCCCGGACGGATGCTTCTGGGTCGGCTCGATGCATGACAGCGTGCCTCGCGCGCCGACCGGCTCGCTCTACCGGGTGACGCCGGCGGGCGAATGCACACGGATGGTGAGCGGGCTGAAGGTGTCGAACGGGCTGGCCTGGAGCCCCGACGGCCGGACCATGTATCACGCGGATTCGCGCGGCGCCTATGTGCAGGCCTATGACTTCGACGCGGCAAGCGGCCGCCTCTCCGGAGAGCGAAGGCTCGCGACATTCACGGAAAGCGATGGTCTGCCGGACGGGGCGGCGACCGATGCGGAAGGGCATTACTGGGTTGCCGGGGTCACTGCCGGCCGGATCACCCAGTTCGCCCCGGACGGCCGGATCGCCGGCATATTCTCGCTGCCGACGCCGGCGCCGACCATGCCCTGCTTCGGCGGCGACGACCTGAGGACACTCTTCATCACATCGCTGCGCACCGACCGCCCGGGCAGATATCGGATGGGGACGCTCATCTCCGTGAGGACGGGGGTCGCCGGACTTCCGACAGCCATCTTCGGCTGAACCCGGTCGCCTATGTCCGGGAGCTCGCGCGGCTCGCCCAATTCAGCCCCCGCCGCAGGATCGTGCTCATGGAGGGATTGTCGAATTCCTCGGGAACGTGGCCGAGCGCGCTGAAGAAGACGCGGCCATGGCCGAACGGCTTCTTCCAGATCGTCGGCATGATCACGCCTTCGATCCAAGGGTAATCCTCGCCGCTGAAGCGCGTCGTGGCCAGCACCTCGTTGGCCGGATCGACATGCATGTAATATTGCTCGGAATGGTATTCGAAGTCGGACAGGCCAGCCATGATCGGATCGTCCGGGCGCGTGATCTCCACGGTATAGCGGCGCACGCCACCCGGCTCACACACATAGGCCCCGCCAACCATGTAGCGGAAGCGGTCATTCTCGCGGAAACCGTCGGCCATGCCGCCATGGAAACCGCCAAGGCCGACACCGGACCAGATCGCCTCCCACAGCCGTTTCGACGTGTCGGTGCTCATCTGCCCCACTGTCCAGTTGGGCACGATCAGGTCGTAGCTCGTCAGATCCTCGCGGTCATAGGCTTCCAGCGTCTCGCTGTTGGTCACCGCGAAGCCATCCGCTTCCAGCATGGCCCGCACCCGCTCGCCGGCCTCGAAGGCGCGATGCGGCGCATAACCTCCGGAAATGATCAGACACCGCTTCATGCACGCTCTCCTCGTGGACTTCAGTGAATTTGGCACCCATTCGTTCCTTATAAAACAACAATCGTATCTAATTTTCTAGAGACATATTGCGCAATCACGTCTCTTTTCGACGCGTCGCGCCCAATCCGTATCGTTGAAAACAATTTTTGTTGATTTTTTTTCGGAGCTACGCAATGGTTGGGCGAATTCCGGCCGCCGGCCGGGACAGGCCTCGAGGATCCCAATGAGCAACCGCGTCCAATCAGCCAAGCTGAACCATGTCAGCATTCCAGCCCGCGACCTCGAGGAATCGGAGGCGTTCTATCGCGAGGTGCTGGGATGCGAGCGCATCCAGGCGCCGAACTTCGGCTTCCCGGTCTGCTGGATGCGGCTCGGCGACCTGCAGCTCCACCTTCAACAGGTCGGCCCGTCGGCTGGCGTGCGCACCTATCAGCACTTCGCCGTGGAGGTCGCGGATTTCGTCGGCGCCTATAAGGCGCTGCGGGCGAAGGGCGCCTTCGAGGAAGGCACCCGTTATGCCGACCTGTGGCTGCTCCCGTCCGGCGAGATGCAGATGTTCGTGCGCGACCCTTCCGACAACCTGTTCGAGATCGACCATCCCGACGCGGCGCAGCTCGACCTGTCGGTGTTCGACACGCCGCCGCGCCGGCTCGACAACGAGCAGGAACAGTCGGCGCAGAACCGGATGGCGACGCTTTTCCTTTGTCGCAAGGCGGCGGCTTGAGCCGCCTCTTTGCCGTTCTCCGCAAAACACCGAAGCCATTGGCGCACGGCAAGGCCGGGGAATCCCCCGGCCCGAACGAGATCGAAACGGCGGCGAACCGCTCAGGCCGCCGCGCGTGAAGCCAGGGCGGTCAGACGGCGAGGTTCGTCGTGATCTCGTTGCCCATCGCCTGGATCGACTGGATCAGGTGTTCGAAGCGGCCAGGCTCCGCGCTGACCAGCGCGGTCACGCAGGTGATGCCGATCGAGGCCACGGGAATGTTGTTCTTGCCGAAGATCGGCCGGGCTATGCAGGTCAACCCTTCATGCGTTTCGTTGGCATCGATGGCGTAGCCGCGATCGCGGGTGATCGCCAGGTCGATGCGCAACGCGTCCGCGTTTGTGATGGTGCTGTTGGTGAGGCGGACGAACTCGATATTGTCGATCAGCGCTTCGCGCCGTTCCGGCGGCAGGAAGGCCAGCACCGCCTTGCCCACGGCCGAGCTATAGAGCGGTTCCAGCACGCCGATGCAGTGACGGATCGAGATGATCGAATCCGAGAGCGCGAAATCCGCCAGCAGCACGCGGTCGTTGACGAACAGCCCGAGATGCGTGGTCTGCTGCGTGATGCTGGCCAGGCGCTGCAGCTGATCGTGGAACGAATCGATCAGCCGCGTTTTCTCGCGCAGGCGCGACGCCCAGTAATAGATGCGTCCGCCGACGTCATACTCTTTCGTCGTCGCGTCCTTCCTCAGGAAGCCGCGATGCTCCAGCGTCTGCAGGAACCGGAAGGCGGAGGCGCGGTCCATGTTGAAGCGCCGCACGATGTCAGCCAGCTTCAGCGGCGCCGGCGCCTCGATGATCTCGTCGAGGATGCGCAGGCCCTTTTCGAGGCTCTGTATGTGCCCGGCCGGACTCTCGACCTCGTTTACGGGGCTCGGATTGTCCAACATTTTCTCCCGGAAGTTTGATTATGAAACAATGGAATAGGATGTCGGCTTTCACGTGTCAAACAGACATTCCCTGGCAACCGGCCTTTCGCACCGTCTCCGGTTCGATGGAGAGCCCGAAAGACATGGGAAAGGCGCCCGGCCGGCCAGCGACCGAGCCCGCGGCCATAGGTGCGCCATGACAACAATTGTTTCTAAGCGGGGTGGGAGCGGCGCGGTCGAGGCACGGCTGGCGGAGGCCCACATCGCGTTGCCGGCGCCGCAGCCCGCCATTGGCAATTATCGCCCGGCGCGGATCGTCGACGGCTGGCTGTTCACATCCGGACAACTGAGCTGGCGGGATGGAGCGATCGGCCATCCGGGCCTCCTCGGGCGGGACGTTTCCGTCGAGCAGGGTCGCGAGGCGGCGGCAATCGCCGCGCTTAAGCTCCTGGCTCAGGTAAAGGCGGCCTGCGCCGGCGACCTCGACAAGATCTCGCATTGCGTTCGGCTGTCCTGCTTCGTCGCCTGCACGGCCGACTTTCTCCACCATGCGACGATAGTCGACCCGGTGTCTTCCCATCTCATCGCCGCCTTCGGAGACGAGGTCGGCGTCCATGCGCGGCTTGC
>JAFKFE010000362.1 GCA_017308345.1 Alphaproteobacteria bacterium
CCCGGGCGTCCTGGGTGTGCATGTCCAGGCAGAACGCGCACCCGTTGATCTGTGAGGCGCGGGTCTTCACCAGTTCCAGCAGGGCCGGCTCCAGGCCGCACGACTCGACGTAGGCGCCCAGACCGTACATCGTCTTAAGCGGCTCCGGGGTCAGCTTCACGAAGTCAGGATCGAATATCCGCCAGTCCTCCTTCGCGGCCTTTGCGCGCCTAACTGCCGCGCCTGACAGGATTTCATCGCATGCCTCCACAACGCGGGCGAGCGTGGCCACCGGACGGGCATCGCCCGACCGTCTCGCTTCCTCTTGCAGCCGATCCATCAACAATTCGGCGGTTACGGTTTCGTCTTGTTGGGTCATGCTGCGAACTCGATCTGGGGAACGGCCTTGGGCATACTGGCGATAGCTGCCCGGACTTCCTCGCGTACCTCTTCCAGAGCATGTCGGTCGAGCTTGACAGCTCCCTCAATGAGCTGCTGGAAGTCGGTCGGCTCGGGATAGCGTTCGAGCAGGACATCGCCGATTTTGATAAAGGCGCCAGTTTCCTCACGGTCTGGAAGCGATGCCGTAAGCTCCGCAAGATTGTTGGCGCGCAGCACCGTCTTCAGCAGCTTCTTAAAATGCGCCTCCACACCTTGGGGGACCTCCGCGATCGAGGCTGGCAGCAACCGCATTTCCTTCACCAACGTGTGGAAAAGCTCGAATTCATGCACCTGGGCGAAGCCGTAACCGAGTGCCGCAGGATCGAACCCTGGCACGACGGGAAGCAGGAGATTGTCCGCCGTATTGCCGTCGGCAACGGCCATCTCGCGCACTTCCTGGACCATTTTTTGGACTCTCAGCTCATTTGAGAGTTCCTCGCTCAGCCTGTTCTTGAATCGGCTCTCCGAACGCTGAATGGTGCGCAAGGCGCGATCTTCCTTGCCCGTCTGAGCCTCTTTCTCTTCGATTGCCTGGCTGACTTCCCGGGCACGCGCCTCCGAGAGGCGCAGCTCTGCCATGAGGTTGTTGATGCGGTTCTGAATGCCAGGCAGGAACTTCGGTCCGGTGACACGGTAACGGCATCCGGAACAAGCGCGCTCGCGCCACACTGGCATGAAGCCGCCAGCCCCCTTCTCGCCACCCGTCGAGCACGACCCCCCTGGGCATATGCCGTGCAGAAAAATCTCGAACGGCGACAGATCCTGGCGCTTGCCGTACTCGCGGAGCATGCCGGCGCCGACGTGATTCTTTATGAAATCCGGAACAATGGCTTCCTGCGCATACTCCTCGATCGCATCCTTGTCCTGGGCCGCCAGCCTGTCATGAGCCTGGCTTCGCGCTTCCATCGCGGCCTGAACGCTGGTGTTGAGCTTCGCGCTACGGTAGCCGTTATAGTGCCATGTCATCATCGCCGTCGCATGGCCGACCAAGTCTTGAACGATCTCGAGGCTGACGCCCGCCTCGAGCAGATTCGACACCATCGTGACGCGTATCGCATGCAAATCGAAAACTAGCTTGTCCTCGACAATGAGCGGATACTCAAAGCCCATCAGTCGGCTCACGTCGGCCTGGCTATGGCGCAGCAAGTCCTTCCAATAGCTCAGGACCTTCGCTCCGCTGACCGCTAGACCCTGATTGTCGCCCGGTTCGCGAAACAGCGGATATATGTCCGGGAATAGCTCCGGATCGACACGAGTGAGCTCCTGGGTCCTGCGCTTTATGGGCTTCGCGGTCCGGGTCACCGGATTGTACTTCGCCTGAAGTGCCAGCATTCGATCGAAGCCTTCGACGACCCCGGCATCGGTCCACGGGATTACGTATGGAGCCCCCGTCTTGTTGCTCACGACCTTTTGGCCGAGGATTTTGCCGGACTTCTTCCCGGGCAGGTGAACGAGCTGAAGAAAGCAATCCTTGCGCCCCAATGTAGCTGCAGGATGGGGATTCGGGACCATTGTCATAGTCTTCCGGTCGATGATCTCTTCGTCGCCCTCTCCGCTGTCGACCCACCTTGCACCCTTGTGGCGCATGCCGGAGTTCAAAATGATATCGACCACGATCGCTTCGGCCGGCCAGAAAACATTCTCGTATTCCCCCGTTTCAGGGTTTCTGAGAGTGTGGTGGCATCGCTTGGGCCCGAGACTGCGCGCAAAGGCATAGTCGCCCTCGCGGTTCTTTCGGACGATGAGCTCCCATGCTTCGAGTTCCAGCGGGCGCCGGGGCGTGACATCGGCCTTCTTTCTGTAGCCTCCGCCAATTTTGTCCTGCTTGGTGTCGAAGGGGTTCGTAGCATTGAAACGATCGCGTTCCGCTGCGAGCGCGAACCCTTGGCGCATCTTGGTGATCGCGCGATTGGGCAGGTCGGCGGGTTTGCCTTTGAAATACTGGTTCAGGAAATTCCAGAACGTATGGGTATTGCGGCCACTCAAATCGTGAACGTGATCGGTTCGCGAAATCGACTGGAAGTCCTTGGGCGCCTCCTCAGGCTTGAGCGTCATCAGGTAGATGAGCCAGAAGTCGAGCGCATTTTCGATCAGGGTTATGGTTTTGTTCCCGTACCGGGGCAGCAGTTCCCGCAGCTGCGCGGCCCATGACTTTACGTGTGCCGGAACGACGGTGACGGGTCGCTTGAGCATCTTGGATGCTAGCTGGGTGTTGAAAGACGTCGGACTCAAAGTCCAGTTGAAGGCATCCACGCCAATAAGGGCGAGTCGAGCCGCGTTCACGAATAAATGCGCCTCACTGCGTCCATTGACGCTCTCTCCCGCGTACTCCACCGCGAGCTTGTAAACCGTATTGAGCGACGTCGACAGCATATTGGCCGTGCTCAGGCTTGGGATCTTCTCCTTGAAGGCAGCCATGGGATACCAGTTGAACGACTTCTGGCCTGCCTCCCAGGTGTTCCCGCAAAGCGCTGCCGTAGCGAACGCCTGAACCGATACGCCCGCCCCCGTGTTTCCCTTGCCCTGATGATAGCGGAAGACGGCGTCGGCGAAGTCCCGATGTTCCGCCGCGACCGACATCCTGGCGACAAGGGGGGTGAACCGCGCCGGATACAGGTAGATGATCGTGGAAGAGTATTTGGCGGGCCAAACCCAAATCTTCCGCTTGGCCAGGAACTGGGAGAACCACCTTGGCGCGAACTTCCTCTTGGATCCGGCTTTCCCGACACGCTTCTCCTGCTTCTCCATGGCCCGCTCGGTGTCAGCCGCGAGCTGCTCCAGGAACGCAACCGAATCGTCGGCCTGCTGGACTCCGGCTCGAAGCGCCTCCCAGCCCACCTCGCTGTCTTGCGACACAAGCATCCAGTCGTCGATATTCTCATGGTCGTCGACGATGGCTTCGATAATCGCCTTTTGTGCCTTCAGAGGCATCGCAAGGACCAGATCCAGAATCTTGCCTTCGCCGCGCTTCATGCGCTTTCGCGGCTGGCCGTCGGGTTTCAAATCAGGAATGAGATCGAGGTCCATCGCAGCTGCGGTGAGTGCGGATTTGCTGAAATGGGCATGCTTCTCGGCATTCTGCGTCAGCATGCCGAACAGCTGGTCCTCACGGTCGGCGGCATTGCCCACCCTAAAGCCCAGATTCCCCAGTTTTCGGACGATCTCCCCGTACGGCCGGACGAGGAGATCTTTCAGTTCCGACCTGAGCTCCCGGTCGAATTCCTCCCAGAGCCGCTTGAGCTCGTCCGTGTCGGGCACGCGGAGAAGCACGATCCGGTCGGTGCCATTAAAGTAGCTGCCTGGCTCCTTGTCGGAGTACATTAGGTTGTCGTCGTTCCGGAATTCGAGATTCATCATTCAGTCTCCCCATTGTCGTTGATTTGCAGATTCGGTTTCACGCGAGCTCTGCGGTGCGTTTGCTGACCGTGTTCATCGCGTCGAAAATGTCTGTCGGGTTCTTTCCGTATTCCCGCTGGCTCTCGATACTTTTGTGCCTGAGCATCAGCTGGACGATGTCCTCCGGGAGTCCGAGGACATTTCGAGCGTACCACTTGTAGTAGTGGCGCATGCCATGCAGCGAGGCGCCCGGCGAGTACGGTTCGATGCCTGCCCGGACACAGGCTCGCCCGAACGCCTTCTCGACGTTCGAGATCTGCAGCGGCTCTCCGAGGTAGTTCCGGTTGACAGCGTTGACGAACAGATACGGGTGCGAGCTCTTGGCGGCGCCTATGTCGGCATGCAACGCGCGAATTCTGTCAAGCAGTCGAGCGAACTCCGCGGCGCGCTTCCTGCAGGTCCACGTGCCGTGGCTGACCAGCCACTCGGCGTTGAAGGTCGTCATGCCCTTCCAGCCGGCCTCGAAGTCTCCCTCGGCTTCAGGGCGCGGCTTGAGACCGCGTTCGGCAAGGTAGTCGGTACGCGACTGGATCGCGCGCCTTGAATCGAAATGGCCCACATATTCGGATTTCCGGGGATCCGCGAAGATCGCGACGGGACCAACAAGGTCCGTGCGGAAGAGCTTTCGCGCGTCGGATGGGCTGAGGAAGTCGCAGAACCACATGTTCAGCGCCTCCGATATTCGGGGACCGACGTATGCCAGCAGTATCCAGAGCGCCTTCAGCATGAAGTTTCGTTCGCGGTCGATGATGGCATCGATTTCTTCGCAGGAGAGCGTGGTGGTGTTGCCGTTCTTCGGGACGTTCGCGTGGGCCGCGATGCGTCTCAATGCGGACGGCGGGGCAACGACCAGATCTTCACCCAGGACCATGTGCCAACGCTCCCGGTCGGCCTCGAGATGCTTCAAGAAGTCGTCGGGCGCGGACGATCGCTTGACCGTCGTCCAGATGTCGGACGACGACCTGAAAGCAGCGCCCATGACGGATGCCTTGCCCGTGAAGTCTCGGCAGAAGTTGGCGAACGCTAGAAGGTCGCGAAATTCGGTTTGTACCCACCCCCAACGGACGGGCTTCCAATGAGTGAACCGCCGCAGGGACGGGTCCTTGGGGTTCTCCGCCCTTGCACGGAGATATGCCCAGACCACGCAGTCGATCATGCCTTCCAAGTCCCGCCCTTCGCCGACCGTCAACTGCGTGAATTCATGAAGCCGCCCCACTGCGTTGAGCTTTCGCCGAATGTCCGCGGTGGGGACGTAGGTGTTGATCAGGTTCCGCACCCAGCCCAGCGTCTCGTCCGGGACGACGACTTGGCCGCTCGCGAACCGGATGGCCAGGACAGGGTGCATTACCCGGTCGGGCCTGCTCGGCGCTTCGTCAGCGAAGACATCCCGGTACAAAGAGACGGGCACGTCGAAAACAAAGAACCCTGGCTCGCAGCTGTCGACTTCGAACTGGTCCATGCGGTCCTGCCTGATTGATTGTCGGACAGGAGCGTTACGGCGCCAGGACTTAAGGAATGACCGGCTAACACGCTTAAGGAATCGTCGGCTTACGTCGTAAACGAGCCCTTGATGCAGGCCCAGACACCGAGACGCGCCAGTATTTCCGTAAGCGATGTCTAAATTAGACTGAGGCGCGTTCCCATACGTCAACAAGCCAAATGAAATGCATCTACTTCTTTTTAACTCTCCGACGCCAAACGAAGGCTTCCAGTCGGGGGTAGCATCTTGATGTTCTTCGAAGTCGCCGAATCTGGCGGCAGCAGCTTGGCCGCAAGTCATGCCGGGCTAGACTTGCAATCTGGCTGCTCCATGAAAGTAGTAGAGCTCTACGCGGGAGCGGGTGGCATGTCCCTGGGACTGCGGAGGGCCGGATTCGATGTGATTCGTGCCTACGATCACATGCAATGCGCTGTCGATGTCTATAACCGGAATCTCGGTTACCACTCTATCCGCGCGGACCTCGGCGACGTTGCTTCCATCGCGCCGGAGATTTCGAAACTTCGTCCAGACATGATCGCCGGGGGACCGCCTTGCCAGGATTTCTCTCCGGCAGGCGCCAGGATCGAGGGCGAGCGCGCAAACCACACCCGGACCTTCGCGCTATATGTCTGCTCGGCCGGCCCCAGATGGTTCATGATGGAGAACGTTCAGCGTGCGCGGAATTCCGCTGCCTGGGCGGATGCCCGCGAGATGCTCAAGAACGCAGGATACGGGCTGACGCAACTGGTCGTGAACGCGGCTCGATACGGCGTGCCGCAAAAGCGACAGCGCCTCATCGTCGTGGGACGTCGCGGCGAGAGGGACGGCTTCCTGCTCGGCTCCTTGCAGCAGGCCGCATCGCCGGAGCCGATGCCCTTGAGAGAAGTGTTCGGCGACCGGTTCGGCAATCACGTCTACAACCACCCGCGCACGCCGGGACGACGGGGCGTTTGGTCTGTCGACGAGCCATCCCCGACGATACGAAACGCGCGAAGGCCGCAGCCAGCGAGCTACGAGCCTCACCCGAACGATTCCAACTACGAAGAGGTGACCGCAGGGCTCTACTTCCGCCCGTTCCACGACGGACGGGGCGTCTACTCGCTGGACGAACCCGCGCCCTCTATTGTCCGGACCTCCCGCGAACAGCAGGATACGTCGCTCATCCAGGGTTTCCCGGCGGAGTGGGACTGGAGCGGCTGCCTGAGCAGAGACATCGATCAGATGATCGCGAACGCGGTGCCAGCCCCGATGGCCGCAGCGCTCGGCAGGGAAATCCTGCGACGGGAACGGGGAGAGACCAGTCCCGAGATGCCGGGAAACTTCGGTCAGTGGCTCGCCAAGAAGAAGGGAATGGTTCCCCAGATGGTCGCGAACACAAAATGGCGCGTCAAGCGGGCCCGCCAGCTGCTCGGCGGACGTGATCTTCAATGCCTGGGTGCGGAGTCCCATGCGCTGGAGGCGGCTTTCGAGCGAGAGGGCCTCTCGGCGGGGAAGCGATCTGAGATCAGGCGGGCTCTGAGGGAGTTCCGGAAGTGGCAGGAAGAGATGCAGGCGGGTGCCTGACAGCGGCCCGTGATCCGACCCACATCGGATCGCCTCACTGCCCAAGCGAATGGTCGGATAAAGCCCCGACAACTATTTCTCAAATGTTTGACGATATTCACGGCCTTCTCGCCACCCAATGGAAGACCGGATGCCGATCACTGACATCATTTCGCTCCCCGGTGAACGTCCGGGGTCGTCCTACTTGCGAATCATTATCCGAAGCCAAATCTACAGCGAAGCCTTCCCAACCCTTGTCGACCTACACCGTTACTTCATGAAAAATCCTGGAGCACTACAAGGAGAAACTCTTCCTCCTACAGTGCGTCAGACGAATCTCCTTGAATTATTCGGAAAGGAAAACAAGCACAGCCTGATCGCCGTATTGGATGATCGGAGGAGGCCCATGTACTATTTGGTTGGTGGTCCGAGTTCTCATCTGTATGCGATTTTTGAAGATGGCAGTGAGGCTATTGATTTTGCTCGGATTCAAGCTGCTGAATACGATCAAGCGTAACGAAAATCGGGGCTACAGGCTTAATCCGTGGCCACTCAACGTTCGCGGGATGCGCCGGATCCAATAGCGATCCCGGGCCTCTCTCTGCCTCCTCGTCGATCGCGACGATCACGCGCATCAGCAGTTTTGCGAAACCGCGCAAGGTTTCGATATCGGCATGCTCGGCCAACTCCATGCCGATGCCCTTGAGATGTGCCCTCATGGTAAAGTAGTCGCCGCGGCTCTCGCAA
>JAFKFE010000363.1 GCA_017308345.1 Alphaproteobacteria bacterium
CATCGGCGCCGCGTGCCGCCTCCATGGGCGAGGCGGCGAATTCGAAGCCCTCGGACTCGATCCATGAGCGGTGCGCGGGCCGCGCGTGGATCCGCACCTTTATCCCGAAGGCCGCGGCCAGCCGCGCCACCTCACGCCCGATATTGCCATAGCCGAGAACCGCCATCGTCTGACCCTCGAGCGTCGTGGCGCAATAGGCGCCAAGATCGCGGCCGGTATCGAATTCACCCTGCATGACCAGATGGTGCAAGGTCTCGAAAGGCAGGTCGGGTCGCCGACGCAGGAGAGCCTTCATGACCATCTGCGCGGTCGCGCGGGAATTGATACCGGGCGTGTTCATCAACGCAGCAGTGCCGCCGCGCCCGTCGCGCCCGCCCCAGCTCTCGGATTGCATGTTGCCGGTGCCGGCGCCTATCCGCACCCCTCCGTACCCGAAGCGGGCGCCGGCGGGAATGAGCGTCGCAGCGGCAATGACCGCATCATATCGTCCGTCGGCGGCCTCGGCGAGCAGGTCCTGCTCGCGGCTCAGTTCGGGTCGATAGAAGAAATGGACACGGCCGGGCTCGATGTTGCCGGCATCGCCACATCCTCCTTGATGAAAACATGCGCCGACACTCTCGATATAGTCGCGAAACGGCGCCGGATCCGGCAGACCATCAGCACCTGGCGCCAGCGCCATGAGATCGGCTACGAGAACCTTGAAGGTAGACATCCCTTCAAGCATGTCGTGCGGCCTCGTATGCGTATTGCAGACGTTCGGAAGCGATCACGGGAAGATTTCCGAAACGGTTTTCACGCGCTGGAACGCTTCGAGGCCCTCGATGCCGCTCTCCGAACCGTAACCCGACTCGTTGACGCCACCGAAAGGCGTCTCGGGGGTCGAGATGACGGTATTGTTGACGCCGACGAGCCCCGCGTCCAGAGCGAGCTCCGTCCGCTGTGCCAACGCACCGCTGCGGGTGAAGACAAAGGAAGCCAGCCCGTACGGCGTCGAGTTGGCCCGCGCGATCATGTCATCGAATTCGCTGAATGGCTGGAACGATGCGACCGGACCGAACGGTTCCTCGCTCATGATGCGGGCATCGTCCGGCACGTCGGCGAGGATGGTCGGCGCGTAGAAGAAGCCAGGGCCCTCGAGGCGTTTCCCTCCCAACAGCAGGCGGGCGCCCTTGGCAACCGCGTCGTCGACGAGGCGCTGGATAGCGTCGAGACGACGCGAGGCGATCATCGGCCCCATCTGGGTGCCGGCGTCGAGACCATTGCCGACGTTCAGTTGCGCCACGCGCTCACGAAACAGCGTGAGAAACTGGTCATAGATGGTTTCGTGCACGAAAAATCGGGTGGGCGAGGTGCAGACCTGACCAGCGTTGCGGAACTTGGCAGCCGCCAGCATTGCGACCGCATGGTCCACGTCCGCGTCGTGATGAACGATGACAGGGGCATGACCACCGAGCTCCATCGTGCAACGTTTCAGAGTTTCCGCGGCGCGTCGCTGGAGCAGCTTGCCGACCGCCGACGAACCGGTGAGCGAAACCTTCTTCGGGATGGGCGAGGATAGAAGATGGCTCGATACGTCATCCGGCACGCCGAAGACGAGGTTGACGACGCCAGCCGGCGCGCCTGCCTTTTCGAAGCAGCGAGCGAACGCGACGGCGGTCCCTGGCGTCTCCTCGGCCGTCTTGAGAATGATGGAGCAACCCGCGCCTAGGGCGCCCGCGAGCTTGCGGATGACATTCGAGGCAGGGAAGTTCCAGGCGGCGAAAGCGGCAACCACGCCGACCGGCTCCTTGAGTACGATCTGGCGCTGGTTCGGCAAGCGCCCGGGAACGATCCGTCCATAGGCGCGCTTGCCCTCTTCCGCATACCAGCGCGTGGCATCGGCCGAGAAAGCCACCTCTCCGCGCGCTTCCACCAGAGGCTTGCCGTTTTCCATGGTGAGGATGCGGGCGATGCGCTCGTTGTCGGCATCGATAAGATCAGCGGCCTTCATCATGATGCGGTAGCGATCGATGGCCGTCATGGCCTTCCAGACTCTAAAACCCCTGTCCGCGGATGCGAGTGCCTCGTCGAGATCCGCCGGGCTTGCATGCGGCACGCGAGCGATTTCTTCGCCGGTCGCCGGATTGATCAGAGGCTGCGACTTCCCCTCGCTGCCGTCACGCCACACGCCGTTGATCAGCAGTTGGATTTTCTCATCGTACATTGGGCATCTCCAGAAGCAGTAATGCGAATCGACGCCGTCAGAACCGGTTCGATCGATAGGGTGTGAGGTCAATCATGGTGGGTTGTCCGCTAGCCAGTTCCGCGACCAGTCGGCCAGTGGTCGAGGCGCCAATCAGCCCCTGGTGACCGTGACCGAAAGCCAGGATCACGTTTCGGTGGCGCGCAGTCCGCTCGATGACCGGTATGCTGTCGGGGGTTCCGGGACGATTGCCCATCCAGGGCCGAACCCTGGACGCATCGAGGCCAGGGAGCATGTGTTTGCCCTGGCGAAGCAAAATGTCGGCACGTTCCCATCGCGGGCCCGTGCCCGGACGAGCGAACTCGACGGTGCCCGACAAGCGAAGACCTTCCTCCATCGGCGCAGCGACGAACTTGCGCGAGGCCGAATTGGTCTGAACCCGCAATCCGGTGCCGTCGCCCTCGATCATGACGTGGTAGCCACGTTCGCTGATAAGCGGCACATGCGCCCCCACCTGGCTCGCGAAGGGGCCGGAGAAGGCGCCGGCTGCCACGACGAACTGGTCCGCTCCGACCTGCCCGTCGTCGGTCGCGACCGCGACGACGCCATCACCGCCAAGGACGAAACCCCGGGCCTTGGCTCGGTGCAGGCGCGCGCCCCGCGAAACGGCCAGGCGCCACAGTCTGGCCACAAGGCGTCCTGGATTGGGGCACTGTCCCTGTTCAGGCAGATAGACCCCCGCCTTGTAGGCGGGGCCGATGGCCGGCTCGAGTTCGCGAATCTGGTTCCCGTCGAGAATCTCGACCTTGACTCCGCGGGCGCGCCGCATGCCGACAGACAAGGCCGACTTCGCAGGACCTTCGATATCCTCATAGACGATGAGCTGGCCGCGATACTTGATCAGGTCCTCGCATTGCGCTTCGCGGATCAGAGGATCGTAGCTCTCGAACGTATGACGGTTGAGCGCGATCATGGCGTCGGCGATTTCGTCGACACGACTGCGACGGCTGGACCACAGGAAGCGTATCAGCCAAGGCAGCGCATGTGGCAGGTCAATCAACCGGAGGCCGATCGGCCCTTCCGGATCGAGCAGCATGCCGGGCACCTCCCTGACGATGCCAGGCATCGCGTTCGGGATACAGGAACCGGGCGAGAGGCCGCCGGCATTGCCGTAGGAGCACTGCTCGCGGCTGCCGGGTTCGACGGGATCTATCACGGTGACGTTGAAACCCGCGCGAGTCAGATAGTTTGCGCAGCAAACACCGACGGCACCCGCGCCGATGACGGCCACATGACGACCGCGCCCGGGATCGTCGGGCGAATTCAACGCATCGGTAAGCGTAGCGGTCGGTGCCATCGGATATTGCCTATCAGCGCGCTTCGATGGACGGACGAAGCGTTCCCGCGGTCTCGTGGAATTGATAGACAAAACGCCCGAGACGAGGGGGCTCCGACCGCAACGCGACCGCATGCGGCGGTTCGTCAGCCGCGCCCCTTCCCTGATCGAGAAAGACCGCGCTCGGGGCTAGACTTTCACCGGCTTGTAGGCGGAACTCAAGGAGCGCGCCTGACAAAGCAGGCCCGGTGCGGCGACCGTGAAGAGAAGACCGGCGCTCTTCATCTGGATGATGGACTGCGCCACAAGCGGCGGGGTCAAACCCCGGAACACCTGCCTGAGGGCGATGCGGCGCGTACGCCGCCCGTATGTCATGCCGATCGTGGTCGCCATGTTCGTCATTCAGGGCAATCCAGCTTCTAGGCCAGGCGGAACGGGCCTGGCGAGGCAGGGCGGAACCAAGGCGGCAAGACCAACTCATCGCGCGATACATCACTTGCAAAGAAACCCGCCAGCGAGCGGGTCGCCGGTTTCGAGAACGATTGTCGAGAAGGCGACGAGATGCGCGCTTCCCTCTATCTCCGCGACGATGGCATCCGAGGACCGCTCCGCAATTCGCGCAATGAACGGCACGCCAAGAATATTCCTGGCAGTATAGGTCCCGTCGGGGCCAAGCATCCCGCGGCGATCAAGCAGCGCGAGACGCGCACTCGTTCCCGTACCGCAGGGCGAACGATCGAACTTGTTCGATTCGAGCACAAGGAAGTGAACAGCTTCGCCCGGCGCGGTATCCTTGTAGAACATGACGCTCGGAGCCACCACACCGGCGAAGAGCGGGTTTGCTTCAACCGCCTTGGATATCGCCCGCTTGAGGGCGTAGCCGACCCGGAGCAAGGT
The DNA here is from genome assembly GCA_017308345.1 of Alphaproteobacteria bacterium. Taxonomy (GTDB): domain Bacteria; phylum Pseudomonadota; class Alphaproteobacteria; order Rhizobiales; family Rhizobiaceae; genus Mesorhizobium. The sequence goes on from JAFKFE010000363.1 coordinate 4,416, forward strand.
CGACACGTTGTCAGGGACGATATCGAGACCAAGCGCATCGGCGTTGACGAACGCGTACCACATGCCACCGTAGGCGAGATCGGCGCGCACGGCGCCAGTCTCTGTAGACGTAACTTCCAAGCCCTCGATACCGACGTAACTTGGCACGTTGCGCAGGCGAACATAAGCGAGCCGCCCATCGGGCGACCAGGACAATCCGACGACGATGACGCCCGCGGGGGTTTCCAGAGTGAAACTGTCGATGCCAGGACGGACGGCGCCCGTTGCGGCCAGCGTCTTGGCGTAACCGATAGTGCCATGTCCACACATGTCGAGGTAGACATAGGAGGAAATGAAGAAGGCGCCGTAGTCCGCCACGGCAGACGGAACCGGAACAAGACCCACCATCGCGGCGTGCCCGCGAGGCTCATGCAGCAAGGCCCCGCGCAGGCTGTCGAAACGACGCCGGAAATCCTCGCGCCTTTCCAGGACGCTGCTCCCGTCCAGCGCGGGGATGCCGCTCAGGATGACACGAGTAGGATGCCCCGCCGTATGCGTGTCGACGACGGAGAAGGAACCCTCCAGACCGATCATACGTCGGCTCCCTGCTTCGCCACGGATCAACCTTTGTAAATTTGGCGCCACGATCGGCATCGGATCAGTCCGACAATTTCCGATCTCGGGCACCTTACGAAACGAGATTGCCATATTTCAATACAAAATATGCTACACGACAATGACCTTCTTTGCGGAGTGTGTCAACGCTGACGGCATGCGATTAACGTCGCGGTTCGACTTTGATTTCCGCCCCACCGAAGCAGGAAAGTCGAAAGCATCGGATGGGGAATTTGCGCGCCGCGTCGGCGACACTTATCTCCGCGGCGCGGCCTGATCGTGGATTGCGCGATGGAGTTGATTGTCAGTGCGTGGATCATATTCGCGCGAGATATTCGGGCCAAAGACCTGGCACAGCCTGACGATCCATCTGGAAAGATTGCAGCGCGGAGCGGAAGAAGAACCGCGATCAGGCCGTGTTTGAGATGCGGTCGAAGCACGTGGACGCCATCCTCCTTGCCGACCAGCACTCGACTCAGACGTGCCAGGCTGCCTCGGGAAAACCCCGAGTCCGCTCCGCGCAACCCGATGATGACGGCGATATCGCGCAAGGATGGTAACGCGGGACCGAAGGAGCGGCATCGATATGTCCGTCGTTCCGCAGTCCGGCATGCACTGCTGAGTATCATGCCGACAGGCCGGCTCGATCCAGCGCCAGCACCACATACTTTCGCCGGACAGGCATCCTTTCGATTTGACAATGACCACAACGAATTTCTAAATGACATAGTTCAATTTAATGTGCTTCGGGAGATTGCGCTTGACTGACTACATCGTGGTGGGCGCCGGATCCGCTGGGTGCGTGGTGGCAAGCCGCCTTTCGGAGAACCCGCTTGCCAGCGTGGTCCTGCTGGAAGCAGGCGGACGCGACACAAGCCCCTTCATCCATATGCCGGCCGGGTATTTCCGGCTTATGCAGACGTTGCAGGTCGATTGGGGTTACAAAACCGAGCCTCATCCGCACATGAACGATCGCGTGTCCATCTTTCCCCGGGGAAAGGTGCTTGGCGGCTCGAGCGCCGTCAACGGAATGCTGTTTTCCCGTGGCAATCGAAACGATTTCGACAACTGGGCCCAGATGGGCAACCGCGGCTGGTCCCACGATGACGTGTTGCCCTACTTCAAGAAGGCCGAGGGCTGGATCGAAGGCGAAAGCGAATATCACGGTGCCGGCGGGCCGTGGCTGACCAGCCACATGAACACCCTCAACCCGCTGAGCAAGGCATGGCTGGAGGCGGGCCTGCAGGCCGGCTACCCGAGGAACGAGGACTTCAACGGCGTCACGCAGGAAGGATTCGGCCGGCTGGATGTGAACATTGGCAATGGTCGCCGATCCAGCTCGGCATCGACCTATCTTGCCGATGCGGGTAAGCGACGGAACCTGCGGATCGTCACCGGGGCTCA
>JAFKFE010000364.1 GCA_017308345.1 Alphaproteobacteria bacterium
AAGGTCGACCAGCCGCTGCCGCCGGACCTGCAGGGCCGCGACCTGACCCGCGGCGAATCCGACCTCAAGGGCCACATCAAGGGCGCCGACGAGAACTCCTCCGGTTCGGGCTCGGCCGCCTATGTGCCGCCGGATCCGAAGGACGACCTGCAGCTGATCTATGCCGAGCAGCTCCTGCGCGGCGAAAAGACCGATCCGGCCTTCCCGCCGAATCCGGACAAGGCCGTGCTGAACCAGTAAGGGCCGGCGCGGCCGGGGCAAGGCTCTGGCCGGCCGAGCGAAGCAATGCAATGCTGCCGGGACCGCGAGGTTCCGGCAGTTTGATTCGGGACCCGAGGCTGGGGCGCCACGCGTCTGGGGTATAGCGCCGACGATTGCGAAGTTTGCGCAGGATTTCACATAGGACGTGACATTCACTTCAGGCGGCGTGCTGGGAACATAGCTTGGCTGACATCGGCAAGGACATCGAACGCCCGCTTGGACAGAAGCTCCGGCCCAAGCAGCCTGCATCGCGGAGAATCAGTGGCGGCGCGCTTGCCGCAGCGGTCGCCGTGCTTGGTGTGATCGGCGTTTCCGGCGCGATCGCGCTACGCGAAAAGCCGTTCCGCAAACCGCAGGAAGTGGCGGTTTCGACGCCGAAGGTCACTGTCGCTCCCGCTCCGTCCACGCCGGCGCCCGCGCCGGCCCCGGCGGCCGCGCCGCAGGCCGGAACGCCGATGAAGAGCGGCGGCCCGCAGATCATCCATGTCCAGACCGAGGAAGGCGACGGGCCGCCGAAGGCGGCGATCGTGATCCGCGATCCGTCGACGCTCGGCCAGAACCTGAAAGTCGCCCATATCCCGGACAGGGCGCTGATCGAGGCCAGCGACACCGGTCCGCTGCCGATGCGCTCCGCCGACGGCAGGCGGCCGTTCGACGTCTATGCGCGGCCGTGGTCCGGCGCGCGCGGGGCGCGGGTGGCGATCGTCATCGGCGGGCTCGCCGTCTCGCAGACCGGCACGCAAGCCGCGATAGCCAAACTGCCGGCCGAAGTGACGCTGGCGTTTGCCCCGCAAGGCAACAGCATCGGCCGCTGGATGCAGGCGGCAAGGCAGAGCGGGCACGAGATCGTCATGCAGGTGCCGCTCGAGCCGTTCGATTATCCCAACGTCAATCCTGGCCGCAACACGCTGACGGTGTCGGCCAGCCCGGACGAGAACCTGAAGAGCCTGCGTTGGGCGCTGTCCCGCACGACCAACTATACCGGCGTCATGAACTATATGGGCGCGCGCTTCTCGGCCGACGCCACGGCGATGGAACCGTTCATGGCGGAGCTCGGCAAGCGGGGGCTTGCCTATATCGACGACGGGTCGTCCGCGCGCAGCGTCGCTTCCGATCTCGCGCTGAAGGACGGCGTGCCGTTCGTCGCCGGCGACATGGCGATCGATGCCGTGCAGGATCGCGGCGAGATCCTCAAGAAGCTGGACAGCCTCGAAGCCACGGCGCGGGCCAAGGGCTCAGCGGTCGGCATCGGTTCGGCCTTCGACATCACCGTCGACACGGTGACGTCCTGGATCGCCGAGGCGAAGAAGCGCGGCATCGAGATCGTGCCGATCTCGGCGGTGGCAATTGATCCGCAAAAAGGCTAGCAGCCGTCTTGATAATTCTACTCCGGCGGGCATCTGGCGGCGTTTTCTGCGCTTCCGGTGCTCACGTACTTTAAAGTACGCTCCGCTCCGGTTCTCGAAACCACTCGCCACCTGCCTCGCCGGAGCGAATTCTCAAAACGGCTGGAAAACCGGATGTCCAAAAAAAATATCGATCCTGAAACGCTGCCTTACCGCCCCTGCGTCGGGCTGATGGTCCTCAACAAGGCCGGCCTGGTCTGGGTCGGGCACCGCATACCCGAGCCTGACAGCGAGTTTTCCGGCACGACGCAGCTCTGGCAGATGCCGCAAGGCGGCATCGACAAGGGCGAAGAGCCGATCGAGGCCGCCGGCCGCGAGCTCTATGAGGAAACCGGCATGCGCAGGGTGTCGCTGCTTGCCGAGGCGCCGCATTGGATCAATTACGATCTGCCGCCGCATCTGGTCGGCGTCGCCTTCAAGGGCCGCTATCGCGGCCAGACGCAGAAATGGTTCGCCTATCGCTTCGAGGGCGATGAAAGCGAGATCGAGATCAATCCGCCGCCCGGCGGCCATACGGCCGAATTCGACGAATGGGCCTGGCGGCCGATGCGCGAACTGCCCGCCCTGATCGTACCGTTCAAGCGCCAAGTCTACGAACAGGTGGTGGCGGCATTCCAGCACCTGGCTCCCTGACCGGTCGCCATCCGTCGCGGTTGTCGCGGCGGCTCCATGGCCGTATTGATTGGCGATGCACCAAAGCGCGTCGCGATCTTTCAGATTCGCTCCATGCGTTTTTGGTTTTTGATGTTGCGCATGTCTTTATCCCGAAACCGGTTCCCACTTTCGGGAGACATGCTTTAAGCGGGGGTCGCCATGAACGACGACACCGGAGGCGGGTTTCCGGCACATGAGGCAAGCAACGGCTCGACGGTGAGCGAGGCGGCCGCCGGGGCGATCCTGACGATCGACCTTGGCGCCATCCGGGAAAACTACCGCCGGCTGAAGGCGCGGCTGAATGGCGTCCGCTGCGCCGGCGTGCTCAAGGCCGACGGCTACGGGCTTGGCGCCGCGCACGTGGCCTCGGCCTTGGCGAAAGAGGGCTGCGACATCTTCCTTGTCGCGCTGACCGGCGAGGGCATCGCGCTGCGCGAGGCGGTAGGCCCGGAGCCGGATATCTTCGTGCTGAACGGACTGCCGCCGGGTTCGGAACCGGAAGCCGCGGCGGCCGGGCTTTGCCCGGTTATCAACAGCGCCAGGCAGTTGAAGGCATGGCGCGAGACCGCGCGCGGCAAAGGCCGGAGACTGGCCGCCGCCATCCAGGTCGACAGCGGCATGGCCCGGCTCGGCATGGCGCCAGCGGAGGTCGAGGCGGTCGCGAGGGAAGCCGACGCTTTCGACGGCATCGACATCCGTTTCGTGATGAGCCATCTCGCCCGCGCCGACGAGCCCCAACAGGCGGCGAACGAGACGCAGCGGCGCGAGTTCGACCGGCTGCGCAAGATGCTGCCCGCGGCGCCCGCCTCCCTGGCCAACTCGTCCGGTATATTTCTCGGGCCGGCCTACCACTACGACCTCGCCCGTCCGGGAGCAGCACTCTATGGCGTCAACCCGACGCCCCGCGAACCCAATCCGATGCTGCCGGTCGTACGGCTGCAGGCCAAGGTGGCGCAGACGCGGCAGGTCGGCGCCGGCGCAGGGATCGGCTATGGCCACACCCGCCATGCGGACGGGCCGCTCGACCTTGCGACCATTTCGCTGGGCTATGGCGACGGCTGGCACCGGCGCGCCGCCTCGGCCGCCTGGTTCGAGGGCGTGCGCTTGCCCTTCGTCGGGCGCGTGTCGATGGACTCGATCATCCTCGACATCTCGGCGCTTCCGGCCGGCCGGCTCGGCGAAGGCGACCTCGTCGAGCTCATCGGTCCGTCGCAAAGCGTTGACGACGCGGCCGGCCATGCCGGCACCATCGGCTACGAAATATTGACCAGCCTGGGCGCGCGCTTTCACCGCCGCTACCTAGGGGCTTGAGACCGGTGCCTTGCTTGACAAGCCGGTGCTTCTCGGCAAGGTTCGGAGCATGAGCAACTTCGCTTACACCAAGACCTGTTTCAGGGTTTGCCCCATCGCGGGAGCGTAGCCCCGGCGTGGCCGCCAATGCCGGCGGCCGCGTGAACCGGGGCGTTTGAATTCCAGACATTTTCATCGAGCCGGCAGCCTTTGCGGCCCGGCTTTGTTCGCCGCCTTCGACGTGGCGGCTTGCGCGCGTCGCTTCGCCGATGCGACGGCACATGAGGTATGCCATGCCCACAGCAACGCAATCGCGTTCCCGAAACACCATTCTTGTCAGCGCCGCCGATCGCGGCCGGCTGAGCAGTCTCGCCAGGGCCTTTCTCGACCGCGCGCCCGATGTGGCCGAGGACCTGCTTGCCGAGATGGACCGCGCCAGGGTCGCCAGCGAGGCGGCAATGCCCGCCGACGTCGTGCGGATGGGCTCGACGGTGACGCTTCAGGATCCTGAGGGAAGTACTCAGACGGTGACGCTGGTCTATCCGGCGGAAGCCGACATCGCCGAAAAACGCATATCGGTGCTGACGCCGCTTGGAACGGCGCTGATCGGCGCGCGTGCCGGACGCACGGTTTCGTGGCGGAGCCGCGACAGCCGGGTCCTTTCGGCGACGATCGACGCCGTCGAACAGGCCCGGAGGATGCCATGACCAGGACCGTCTACCGCCTGACCGCGAAAGACTTCGCGGTGATCGAGGCGATGCTGATGCGCCGTCGCGCGTTTGCCGATCCGATCGCGCCGATGCTCGAACGCAAGCTCGCCGAAAGCCGCGTCATTGCGACGGGGGCCGTCGAGCCCGACCTTGCCACGCTCAACAGCCGGGTGATGTTCCGCGTCGGCGGCGGTTCGTCGCAGACGCGGACGCTGGTGCAGGCCGAAGCATCCGCTCCGGTCGGCTCCAGCCTTCCGATCGCCACGTGGCGCGGCCTTTGCCTGCTTGGCATGACGGCGGGCCAATCCGCGCTGGCCGAGCGGCCCGACGGCCCTGCCGAACCGATCCTTCTCGAGGACGTGGCCTATCAGCCGGAGGCCGCGCGGCGCGCGGCGCTGGATCGCGCCGCCGAGCGGCCTCGCCACGTCCTCACGCTGGTCCACAGCGCACCTGCCGGTGTCTGGCCCCTTGGCGGGCGCGGCAAAATCCGGCAGACAGAAGGGGACGATCCGGGCCCTTCCGCGGCATGATCGGCCTTTGAGGGAGCATAGAATGAAAGTCATCGTGCTGGGCGGCGGCGTGATCGGTGTCACCACCGCCTACTTCCTCGCGGAGGCCGGTCATGAAGTGACCGTCTACGATCGCCAGTCGGGGCCGGCGCTCGAAACCAGCTTCGCCAATGCCGGCGAGGTATCGCCGGGCTATGCCTCGCCCTGGGCCGGGCCCGGCGTCCCGATCAAGGCCGTCAAATGGCTGCTGATGAAACACGGCCCGCTGGTCGTGCGGCCGGCCTTCGACCCGAATATGTGGACGTGGCTCATCAAGATGCTGCGCAACTGCACGGCCGAGCGCTACGCGCTCAACAAGTCGCGCATGGTGCCGCTTGCCGAATACAGCCGCGATACGCTGAAGGCGCTGCGCGAAGCGACCGGAATCACCTATGACGAACGGACCAAAGGCACGCTGCAGCTCTTCCGCAAGCAGAAGCAGCTCGACGGCACCGGCGGTGACGTCGAGGTGCTGAAGAAGTACGGCGTGCCTTACGAGATCCTCGACCGCGACGGCTGCATCGCCGCCGAGCCGGCGCTCGCGGCGGTGCGCGAAAAATTCGTCGGCGGCCTCAGGCTTCCCGGCGACGAGACCGGCGACTGCAAGATGTTCACCGAAAAGCTCGCCGCGCTCTGCGTGGCGCGCGGCGTGACCTTCGAATACGGCTCGACCATCCGGCGCGTCGTCAGGAACCGCAACCGCTTCACCAACATCCTCACGGACAGCGGATGGAAATCCGCGGACGCTTTCGTGATGGCGCTGGGCAGCTATTCGGCGCATTTCATGCGCGAGCTGGGGCGGCCCATTCCGGTCTATCCGGTGAAGGGCTATTCGATCACCGTGCCGATCGGCAATGCCGACGCGGCGCCGGTGTCGACCGTCATGGACGAGACCTACAAGGTGGCGATCACGCGGCTTGGCGACCGCATTCGTGTCGGCGGCACGGCGGAGATTTCAGGCTATGATCTGCGCCTGCATGAATCGCGCCGCCGCACTCTCGAACATTCGGTCGGCGACCTCTTCCCCGGCGGCGGCGATCTCAAGGCGGCCAGCTTCTGGTGCGGCCTGCGGCCGATGACGCCGGACGGACCGCCCTTGATCGGACTGAGCGAGGTCGCCAACCTCTATCTCAACACCGGCCACGGCACGCTCGGCTGGACGATGGCCTGCGGCTCGGCGAAGGTGCTGGCCGACATCATGTCCAACCGGGTGCCGGAGATCAACGCGCGCGACCTCAGCCCGGAGCGCTATCTCAGGCCGATCTAATGCATGTCGCCCAGAAGTGCGCAGCGGTTCTGGGGCAACGACATGCAAAAAGAGCAAAGACTCAAAGCGCGTCGGCTGAATCCGGTTCAGCGCGACGCGCTTTGGATGCCGCGGGGCGGCGCTCGCTTCAAAACGCCTCACGGACCCAGGTGTCGCTGAACAGCAGGCGGTAGGCCCAGCCGATGCTGACATTGGCGGCGACCGGCCGTGAATGAGCGACGTAGTCCTGGTAAATCGGCTTCA
>JAFKFE010000365.1 GCA_017308345.1 Alphaproteobacteria bacterium
CAGGCGTCGCAAAATAGTACTTCGCGCACGGATTTCGGCGGGCACCTCCGCCAGGTTTTCCGTCATTTCCCTAGTGACGAAGCGAAAATCTTCCACCGTGATCTGCGCCAGATCGAAGTCTGCTTCCGAGAGGACGCGGTCTGGGGATTTCAGCCGAAACTGCGGCTTCATCAAATACGAGAACAATGGGGATTTGGGGGAATTGTCCATCACGGCTCATTCGATTGCGGCATTTGTTGCGAGTGAGGGCAGTGACCAGCGTGGTGTCGTGGCGAAGTTTATGGAACCAAGCCCTTCAGGTTGGCGACTTTAGTCTTCAGGCTCGGCCCATTGTGCAAGGGCAAACATGGTGGCGAACAGGATCGTCATCGTTGCCGCCACGATGCAGCCTGCGCCGATGAGATCCCACATAGGCACGACCAGCTCTTGGAGGGCGCGTGACCTTGGATGGTTCAGGTACACGGAGCAGCCTATAGCAAAAATGCCAAGGATCACCGCTATCAGCAGCAACTTCACCGCAGCGGTCATCAGCCAGTCGGCGGTCCTTGTTCGGACCAGCAGCGCGCAGGTGATGGCCAGGAAGGATGCGACTGCAATGCCGGTCTGCTCTACGTGTCGAGCGTATTGAGGTCGTAGGATCGATGTGCCCGTGAATACATCAAACCACGCCGTAGCAAATGAGATGATCAAACTAGGCGTGACACTGGCGAGCGTTCCGAGAAAACCCGAGATCTTCATTTCCTGGCTTCGCCGAACAGGGGCATTGGAATCGCCGACAACAGACGGTCCTTTTTGTCACGGAACTCGTAATAGGCCGGCACTGGGGCCCAGCTTTTGAAATCGCCTGTCACGTTCCATTCGACCGATCCGTCGGCAGACAGCGGCACGTCATCCTTATTGGTCGCGTAGAATGCCGGAGCGAAAAACTGCTCCTGGTCGGGAAATCTCGGTACGACCTTCACATCGTCGATATTGCCCTTCGTCCGCCCGGCATACTGTTTCGCGGAGTACGAAAAGAAGGTCTTGAACTGGCTCGTCCCCTCGGTGCGGAGTCCTATCGTCCCCACTAGCTCCAGCATGGTGTCATGAGGATTGTCCGGGTCGCTGGGACAGAAGATGCGCACGTCGTCCGTCCAGCCTTTTGGGGGCAACTCGCCATCCGAAGAGCTTACCTGCGTGGGCCCCACGCCCTGCTTGCAGAAATCGCCTTCGTCGTTGCGCTCTTCGTCTCGCGCCGTCCCCATGAACTGCGCAGGCGTGCGCTCGCCGCTGTGGCCGTACTCAATACAGCCGTCGATCGGCCTGGGATTCAGGTCGTCGCTCATCCGCGGCGTCTTGGCCTCTTCCGTCGCGGGAACGTACGACTGGAAAGGGCCAGCTATAAACCACGTCACCATCAGATCGCTATTCGGGTCGAGGTTGGAGACGCAGGACACATAGCGCCGCATGTTGTCCACCGTCGCTACCCAGGAACTGGTAAGGAAGTTGAAGTTGCCGACATGGTGAGGCTGTGGAGCATCACCATCCTTGCAATCCTTTGCCCGAGCAGCCGGAGCCGCAAATATCCCCGATGCCAAGACCACAGCCAGTATAGAGAGCCGTGAGCAGTACATTCGTCTTCCCCCTACTTGGCGGATCAATGTGCCAGAACGCGCAAAAACTGCAATCTTCCGTTACCCTCATCGACAAGCGGACGCGTGTCCTCTACCTCCCGACCATCATGCGAAAGGCCCTCGCGGCGGGACAGAGATGCTTGCATACGGTCCGCCGCACAGGGCCACTGCCCGGGCCAACTTGGAATGCCGTGAGATTCAGTCCTAGCGTCATGATGCCCATGGTCAAAGGATCAAGAAAGACATTGAAGATCATCGGCACGCAGCAAAAGAACCAGACGATCTCGACGATCGTCGGCATGCAGCGGAAGAACTCCGAAATGGCTAAGCCGAGATGAGGCCGGTGCGGCGAGCGCGCCGACCTCGGATTTCACTGCGGCCCCTTGAGCACTTCATCCACGGCCTTGTGGATGATGGCAAGAAAATGCCCGGTCGAAACCGAGCAGGAGGTCTTCTTAGGAGCCGATCGGATCAACGTATTCGGCATTCCTAATGTGCGGTCTGATGATGACGGCCTGATGAAGCCTCATTGGGCCGTTGCCCGCGGTGACCGCTTCCTGGTGGCATTCCTCGACGGCTTGACTGCAGGCTTCCGTCCTAGACCGATCGCCTTGGCCATCTCCGAGCGCGCAGCCGCGTAGTTGGGCGCCACCATGGGATAGTCCTTCGGCAGGCTCCACTTCTCCCGGTATTCGTCGGGTGTCAGCCCATAGTGAACGTTGAGATGGCGCTTCAGCGACTTGAACTTCTTCCCGTCCTCGAGGCAGACGATGTAATCGGGGAACACCGAACGCTTCGGGTTAACGGCGGGTGCCTGGGCCGGCTTGTCCGGCTCGGCCGGGTGTCCGATCTTTGCCAGCGATGAATTCACGCTCTCGATCAGTTCCGAAAGAGACGCGACCGGCACTGCGTTGTTGCTGACGTAGGCCGACACAATGTCCGCGGTGAGCTCGATCAATTGGCTACGTGATTTGGCATTTTCATTTGACATCGCAATATCTCCGGTCCGCCGCGATTTATGCACCTTCGGTTTCTTAACTAGCTTCTCAGAAAAAGCCAGTCGGTTCCGTCTCGTCGTTGTGATGAGGACACAACAATAAACAAGATAGCGGCCTCGACACTGTCAAACGTTCCACTTGTCGGCCGACTTTGCTGAGCCTAGATCCGACGGCCAATCAGGCTAGGACGTGCACCAAGAGCGAGGTACCGGGGGCAGCTTGTTGTCTCGCCGCAGACAAATGGGACAGCCAGTCCCTTCGAAATCAGCACGTTATCCACGTCTTGGCCGTTGGCAAAAAGCGACCCGCAGCGTCGCCCATCCCCTCCGATGCGTCTGATGGGGCGACGACTGGCTCGAACGGGACTAGAAAGATCGACGAGTTCCCACTCATCGCGAGATCTTTGCGCCGGCGCAAGCTTCGACGATTCAAGGTAGGCCAATATCGGAACGACGCGGCCTCGATATGTTATCAAGCGAATGCCCGGGCCCCTGTTGCGATGGCACCACCCCGTTAACAGCAACGGTTCGCAAGGAGCATCACGGGCAGTCGGCCGCTTTCGGTCTTTTGGGGGCACAAGGCGCCAGCTTGCGCTCGAAAGCGGAAGGCTTGGGAAAGTGAGATGACCGACTTGCGAGACGATGTCGGCGACAGACTTGCGGCCTCGCCATTCTGGGTCATGGCCAAACCCATGGGTCCCAGATGCAACCTCGACTGCACCTATTGCTACTATCTGAAAAAGGCAGAGCTCTATCCAGAGGAAAACAAGTTCCGGATACCGCCCGACGTGCTCGAAACCTTCATTCGCGACTATATCGCCAGTCAGTCGCGTGCCGGACTGCGGGAAATCCAGTTCGTCTGGCAGGGCGGCGAGCCTACCATGCTGGGGTTGGACTGCTTCCAGACGATAACCGCACTGCAGCGCAGGCATTGTCCGCCAGGCCACGCCATTCGCAACGCGTTGCAGACGAACGGCACCCTTCTCGATGACGAATGGGCCCGGTTCCTCCACGAGGAACAGTTTCTGGTCGGCCTGAGCCTGGACGGACCGCCTCGCACGACCATTACCGACGCGACAGGCGCGACCAGCCCAGTTCCGCCCGCGTGCTGACTGCCTGGGGGCTGCTGGCCCGCCACCGAGTGGACACGAACGTGCTGTGCGTGGTCAACGCCCGCAATGTCGGCTTCCCGCTGGACGTGTACCGTTACCTGCGGGGCATAGGCGTGCAGTACATGCAGTTCATCCCGGTGATCGAGCGGATCGATCGGCAAGGAAAACTCGCTCCGCCACCCATGCCCGACGACGACGATCTCATCGTCGCGCCCTGGAGCGTGACCCCTAAGAAATATGGCCGGTTCCTGTGCAGGATTTTCGACGAATGGGTCCGGCATGACGTCGGCCGGGTCTTCGTCCAGTGCCGGGCAACCGGCCTCTTTATGCGTTTTTGCGGAAACCTGTGGTTCGGGACTGGCTCTGGAGCACAATGGCGACCTTTATGCGTGCGACCACTACGTCTATCCGGAATATCGGCTTGGCAACATCACGCAGACTCCGATCGATACTCTGGCGTCTCTGCCGCAACAGCGACAGTTCGGCCGAGATAAGAAAGCCCGCCTTCCTGCTGCATGCAAAAGGTGCCAATGGCGCTTTGCCTGTCATGGCGGCTGTCCCAAGCACCGTTTCCTGCCGACGCAGGCGAGCGACCCGGAGCGGCTAAACTATTTTTGCGAATCCAATCGCATGTTCTTTGCCCACGCGGCACCCTTGCTGGAGGCGATGGCGCGCCTGCTGCGTCAAGGGCTGCCTGCAGCCAGGATCATGGACATGCTGGCAAGACAGGCTGCAGGCCCGCCGACCCGGCGCAATGACCAGTGTCCGTGCGGAAGCGGCCAGAAGTACAAGCGATGCTGCGGCGCTTGAACTTCGGGTTTCGATGCGAGACCTGGTCGTCCGAGCTGTGACCGGAAAGTCGGTTCTGGCCGATGCCGACGACGCGATTGAGAGCGCCACTTAGCTTCGCAGGGTCAGTGAACGGTTGGCGGAGCTCGTCCGCGCTATATGTTAGCGAAATAATGGCAGAGCGTTTCGACATCGAAAGCGAACCCGACGGCACGTGGTCGGTGATCGACAACAAGACCGGGCTTCCCTATGAGGTCGTCGGTCTTCTGCTCGAAAGCATTCCATTCTGGCTGGCTCTCGACTTGGTGGGGTTTTTGAATGACGTGGATCGCCAGAGGAAGCCTCACTAGCCCCGACTTCGGTTCATATTCGTCCCCCTGATCGTCATCGTTTTCGACGCCAGGGCGATTCCGAGCAGCACCGTTCGTTTGCTCATCGACGTATGCCTGGCAGCCTTCGGCAAAGGATCGGCTGATGTGGTTCCTTGCCGCCCAGTCGCAGTCGGCCTCATGTCTGGAGCAGTTATCCGTGCGCTCGTAGCCATAGGAAGTCTCTTGGGCCGATGCCGGGGTCGCGAGAGAACTCTCTAGCGCCAGGGCACCTGCCGCGAGAAGAATCATCAACAAGACAATCCGGTCGAAGCCGCGGTGTCGGTTATTTTGCGACCTTGACGAAGATGAGGCTGACCGCCTGGAGAGGGTCTGCGCTCGTCCCTCGAAATTCGAAATCTGACCGACAGCAATGCAAGAAGACGAGTTCGCTATGTTTTCCAGGCAATGCCTCGTGTGCCGGGCAGGAGCAGGCGCGATCCCTTGGAGCATCTCGACAGCCCCTTCTCTCCGCCACAAAATAGTTCCCGCACCAGTCGACTTGCTTGAGAAGTTTGCTTCAAAGCAATTTCAGTCGCGAATGCTTGCGGTAGGCAGGCTGTCTGATCAACTCATCCGTAGGATCGAATGACGTGCCGGTTCGGAATCGGTCAGATGTGGCTTCACGGCGGGAAACAGTTTTGCGCTACGCCATTGCCGTGGCGGCGGTCGCGCTTGCCTTCACCGCAAGGTTCGTCCTGGCATCGATTCTCAAAGATCAAGCTCCTTACCTCTTCTTCCTGCCTCCCGTGCTGCTCGCGGCGGGTGTCGGCGGCTTCGGTCCGGGCATTTTGGCCACCGGCTTAAGCATCCCCCTCGTCTTCTTTTTCATTGCCAACTACGGGACAGTCGGCTGGACGGAGGTGGCCAATGGAGCTGTTTTCGTACTGATCGGGGTAGGGACGGCCTGGATCGGTAAACGGCTGCGACAAGCGCGCATTCTGGCCTTGACGCGAGAGGCTCATCTCCAATCGATCATCGACATAGTTCCCGAAGCCACTATCGTGATCGACGGGCGCGGCATCATCCAGTCCTTTAGCGCTACCGCCGAGCGGATGTTCGGCTACACCGCGGCTGAGGCAATCGGGAACAATGTGACGCTGCTGATGCCCTCACCCTATCGCGAGGAACATGATGGCTACATCGAGCGCTACCGCGACACCGGGGAGCCGCGCGTTATTGGAACTGGCCGTGTGGTTGCAGCGCAACGCAAAGACGGTTCGACGTTTCCAATCGAACTGGCCGTCGGAGAGATATGGCCAGCGGGCCAGCGGTTTTTCACGGGGTTCATCCGTGACCTGACGGAGCGGCAGGAAACCGAGGCGCGACTTCAGGAGCTGCGGTCTGAACTTGCCCACGTGTCGCGCTTAACTGAGATGGGCGGGATGGCATCGGCGATCGCTCATGAACTCAACCAGCCGTTGGCGGCCATAGCCAACTATCTGAAAGGCTCACGGCGCCTGCTCGACGGCAGCGCCGACGAGCGGCTGGTGATTCTTCGAGATGCAATCGACAGCGCGGCCGACCAGGCATTGCGAGCCGGCCAGATCATTCGGCACATGCGCGATTTCATTGGTCGAGGGGGGAGCGAAAGACAAATCCAAAGCATTGCGAAGCTTGTCGAGGAGGCATCCGCCCTCGCGCTTGTCGGCGCCAAGGATCAGGGCATTCACGTGACGTTCGACTTTGACCCACGTGTCGATCTTGTCCTGGCCGACAAGGTTCAAGTTCAACAGGTTCTGGTCAACCTGATCCGAAACGCCATTGAGGCCATGGAGGAATCAAGTGAGCGAAACCTGACCGTTCGTACGACGCCTGCGGACGACATGATGATTGTCGTGCAGGTCGATGACACCGGCTCCGGCATTTCGGAGGAAATGGCGGCGAGACTGTTTCAACCATTTGCGACCACCAAGCCGCGCGGGATGGGCGTAGGCCTTTCGATCTCCCGGACGATTGTCGAGGCGCATGGCGGGCAGATCGAAGCCGGGCCGCGTGCAGGCGGCGGAACGACGTTCCGCTTTACCTTGCCTGCGGTAACCAAGGAGGAGTCCAGCGATGCCCACCGATAGTGTCGTCCATCGTCGACGACGACGAAGCGGTGCGCAAGTCGCTTGCCTTTCTGCTTGGCACTCCCCAAGTCTCGGTGCGGAGCTATGAAACGGCCGTTGCCTTTCTGGCGCACATCGGCCGCGTCGAACGCGGATGCATTGTCACCGATCTGCGGATGCCGGAAATCGACGGGCTTGAGCTGCTGCGGCGGGTAAAAAGCCTCGGCGTAGACTTGCCGGTCATCATCATCACAGGCCATGGCGATATCGCTCTCGCAGGGAAAGCGTTGGAGGCAGGTGCGGTCGATTTCCTGGAGAAGCCCTTCGACGACGAGGCTATATTGGCCGCGGTTCGGTCTGCGTTCCGTCAGCAAGAGCGGGACACCATGCGAGAAACCAAGGGGATGGAAGTTTAGGGTCGGTTTGCTCGCCTTTCCAGTACAGAGCGGCAGGTGCTCGAAGGCCTCATAGCCGGACACGCGAACAAAACAATCGCTGACGATTTGAAAATCAGCCCGCGAACCTTTGAGATTTGCCGAGCAACTGTGATGGCCAAGACGCAGGCCTCAAACCTGTCCGAACTCGTGCGCTTGGCATTTATCTCGGATCGGAGCTGATGGCAGCACCGCCTTCGCTAGATCGGCGATATTTGCGGACCTCTGGTGGTTTTTGTCTCAGGTCAAGGCGAAGGGTCTCTGAGTAACGGCTTGCTAGGTCGTGAATGAATGCTTGGAGATCAATGCGATGGAAAGCGCTGCGGATTCTGCATCGCTCGAAAAACCGACGGTGGTCGTGGTTGACGATGACCCAGCGGTACGGAGATCACTCAGATTCTCGCTGGAACTCGAAGGATTTTCCGTCCGCACCTATGCCGATGCGGCGGAGCTGTTGAACGAAGCGGCGCTGCCTGCCTTTGGCTGCCTGGTCATCGACTACAACTTGCCGCAGCTGAACGGGCTCGAAGTGCTGCAGCGTCTCCGGAACGGACAAACTCGGTTGCCAGCAATCATAATCACCTCGTATCCGAGCAAGATGCTACGGGAGAGCGCGGCCGCTCTTGGGATTCCGATCGTCGAAAAGCCGTTCTTCAATCTCACCCTGAGCGAGAGCATTCATGTCGCACTGGAGCAGTGTGACGGGCATTGAGCAAAACCGAAACCGCCTTCCCGTTTGGAGACGTTGCTGTTGCGCGGAAAGCAGCCAGTCCGTCTCCAAGCGGACTGATCTGCTGCGAAACGCGCTGGTGCACAACGTAGCTTCTGGCACCGAACGAAGGTGACATGCCGAATTTCCAGCCTATCTCGACATCGCCATCCGCTCATTCCGCCAGAAGTTCCTGATAGGCGCGCCGCGCCGCGACGTAGCGATCAAAGGGAAATCGGATCGGAACCCCCTCTAGCGCCGCGGTCAGCATATCGAGATGCGCCTCGAATCCAGCGCAGGCCTTGGCAATGTCTTCCCCTGCCGACAGTTGCACAGTCAGCGTCAGCGCGGTGCCCCTGTCGACGGTTTCCAGTTCCCAACGCAACGGCCGATCCGGTTCATCGCCGCTGCTCCACGAATAGGCGAGCAGTCGCGGCGGATCGAACGCAAGCACGGTGCTGTCGATCACCACTCCGCTGTCGCCGAAATCGATATGAACTCGACCGCCTTTACGCAACTCGATTGAACCTGGGGCAAGCCACTGCACGAATTGTGGCGGCTCGGTCAACATACGCCAGACCGTTTCCTGTTCGTGTCCCATCCAGCGCTCGAGGCATCCTTCAAAGCCTTCCGCGAGGCGCCGAATCTGGCCTGGCTGAATAGCGTCGTCATTCATCGAACTTCTCCATATCGGTGTCGCCATTCCCGGGAGTCCAACGGCACCCTCGTCCGACCATATGATGCCGTCTGCGAATAAATGTCAGCCACTGCGGAACTGACCATAAAAATCGAAGACCCGGGCCAATTCGCGTATATGGAAATCCCGCGCCGCAGGGCCTTCGGGAGCACCGGCAAAAAGCCCCAGTGCCTCAGCGGTCATGAAGAAACCGCGCGCGGGCAAGTCGTTGCGCAGGCGGCCCACGCAAAGCGCGGCCAGAAGTGGCCGGCCTGCTTCGGCGTCTTCCGCCATCAGGTTTTCCAGTAAGCCGGCGGCTCGATGGATCGTCTGCGGCGGCATGAGGCAGAGCCGCTCGGCGAGGTCCTTGTAGGTTACAAGGGTCTCAGTTTGCGCCAGCTCGATCAAGATCTGGCGCAACCGGTCTTTCAACACCCGGGCCTCGTCATTCCCTGACAATGGCGGAACCCTCATCCTCGGGCCAGGCCCTCGACCGCGAGCACCCGGATTGCGTCAGCCCCAGCCCGCTTCCCTCGATCGCCTTATTCAGATCCAGAACCACCTGCATGAGTTCCGGCGCTTAGGGAAATATTCGAGCCTCGACAGCATCGTTTCTGTCCTTTCCTGACTGCACGTGGCCGCACCGTAAGGAGCCGTCGGATCTCTGCTCAGGCCGCGGCCTTCCATTCGCAAACTCGGATGAGTGCAGGGTCGTCCGCGTGCCGGATCAGCATTTGCTCAACGCGGGCCTGCCAGAGCGTCGCAAAGCGTTCCTGCTCGTCCTCGTCGGCCTGCTCTGTCATGACCCGGGGAAGCAATACCTGCATCTCGCGCGCGAATGGGACGATGGTCATATCGAAGTCAAGGATCACACCCCGCCCATTGTCGCTCCGTCGGAGCGCCATGATACCGTCGAACGTTGCGTCGAAACGCAGGAGATCACGGCGCGTGAACCGGCGCCCCGTGCCGATGCCACTGAAGCCGGTCTCTGGCGCAGCACCCGTGAGCAGCGTTGCCACTGCGGCGATCACGCCCGTCGTGCCCTCGTCGCGCGGGGCACGCAGGTAGACTTTCACATTGCCTCGCTCGGGCAACTCGTCGCCGTAGAGTTGGCTGAGCCCGCGTCGTACCATCAGATAGGCACCGGCAACGATGGGACAGGAATGGCCAGCGAGCTTCACGGCATCTGCATAGGCATAGGACATCACTCCGCTTTTCGAGAGACCAAGGAATGCAGCCAAAGGATCGCGCAGCGTGATTGTAGGCGCTTCAGAAAAGAAGGCGGGGAAGTCCATCGCATGCTCCGATACATGATCGCGCAGCGCCCCCATCGGCGATGGCGTGACCGAGACATCGTAGAATAACATACATTTATAATTCATATTTAATCCGCCGACAATCGAGGCACGATGTCGCGCCGATGGGGCAGACAACGACTAGAGCGCTGGGTCACGATCAAAGATGGCCATGGCATCTGTCAACGGCGGAGCAAAATCCGGCCACACGGCGGCGTAAAAGTAGGCCACTTGGCGGCGCAAGCGGGGAACGTCGGGAGGGCGTAGCCCGACCAGAGTTTCCCGCTTGCGGCGTCGGCGATTTTGGTGAGGGTTTCAGCCTGCCTTTC
>JAFKFE010000366.1 GCA_017308345.1 Alphaproteobacteria bacterium
GCTCGGCGAGGTGCGCGTCGACGGCGTGGCCACCGACAGCCTGGCGCGCCACTCGTCGCAGGACTGGCTCGCGCTCGGTCGCGGCGTGCATCGCATCGCGCTGAGCTATCGCGTCGTCGATTCCGACCACGTCGCGCTGAAGTTCGCGCTCGCGCCGGCCGAGATGCGTCTGAACCTCAGCGGCTGGCAGGCCAGCGGCGTCGTCGAGAACCGCCTGGCCAGCGACACGATCACCCTGGCGCGCGAGCGCGCGGCAGCCTCGACCTCGGCCCGCGGCGCTGCGGTATCGTCCAGAGCATTGGCGACTGTTTCCTGACGCGCATCGTTGCGCCGCACGACATTCTGGCGCTGACCAGGGAAGGGAATGCGGTCTCGCTGCGGCTCAACGATTTCACCTGGAAGGGTGGCAATTTCGTCTTTGCGGACGAAGCCGGCGCTCGGGCCGCGGAGGCTGCGCTGCGGAACCGCGATCAAATCCAAGAGGCGGCGTGATGGACGAGTACAATTTTCCGCAGGTCACCCAGCTTGCGATCCCTTTCTTCGTCGCGGCGATCCTGATCGAGCTCTGGCTGGTGCGCACCGGGCGCGCCAAGGGATCGTTCGAGACGCGCGATACGTTGACCAGCTTGATGATGGGAACGGGCAACGTCGTTGCCGGCCTGTTGCTCGGGGTCGTGTCCTACTGGGCACTGCTGTGGCTGTGGCAGTTCCGCTTCTTCAATCTCGGCCTGTCGATCTGGGTGTTCGTCGCCGCTTTCCTGCTCGATGACCTGCGCTACTACCTCTATCACCGGATCGCTCACCGGGTGCGCTGGGTGTGGGCCGAGCACGTCAATCATCATTCCAGCCATCACTACAATCTTTCGACTGCGCTCAGGCAGAGCTGGACGGGGCTCTTTACGTTCACCTTCATCCTGCAGGCGCCGCTGGTGCTGCTCGGATTCCACCCGGCGGTGATCGCCTTCGTCTTCGGCTTCAATCTGGTCTGGCAGTTCTGGATCCACACCGAGACGATCGGCAAGATGTGGGGCTGGTTCGAGCTTATCTTCAACACGCCATCGCACCACCGCGTCCACCACGCCACCAACCCACGCTATCTCGACGCCAATTACGCCGGCACGCTGATCATCTGGGACCGCATGTTCGGCACCTTCGTCGAGGAACTGGAGGAAGACCGGCCACGCTACGGCATCGTCAAGAACATCGGCACCTTCAACCCGCTGAAGGTGGCGTTCCATGAATGGATCGGCATGTTCAAGGATGCGCTGGCGCCGGGGCTCACACTCGGCCAGCGGCTGTACTATCTCATCCAGCCGCCGGGCTGGAGCCATGACAACTCGCGCGACACGTCGGAAACGCTGAAGGCGGCTTATGTCAGGCGAAATCCTTCCCAGGCGGGCAAGCCGGGGCTACCGGCCGCGACCGCCAAGCCGGCGGAGTAGTCATCGACAAGGGGGCTGCTGCCCTGCGTGGGAGCTTCATGGCAGCGATGCAGGGAACTCTTGTCGACGATGCTCGCGATCACGTTCCGGCGCTGTTCGTCAGCGAGCCCAACCAGATGGACCCGCTCCGCGCCTCCGATAGGATCGGCGGGTCTTTCATTGCCCTTCCTTCGCGGCGTTCTCGTGCGAAACGCCATCATCAGGTGCTTTCAGGCGTGCGTCGGGGCGGAATTCCGAACTGATGAGCCAGAACCGTGGCGCGGCGTAACGCGCGGCGTTCTCCAAGGTCAACATCCGGGCGGAACGCAGCGGCCGGCTTTCCAACCATACCTTTGTTGCGTCAGCGGGGGTCTCCAGCTGGATTTCGCAGGAGATCTCCAAAACGGTGTTCGCGCGCGGCAGCCGCGGACGCACGTGAAAGGCGGCGATATGCCCGGCGTCGCTGTTGATTTCGAAGGCGAGGCGCCGCCATTTCACCGGCGCCGGCAACCGGATGTGCAAGCGCAGGATGCCGGCGCGACCGGAAACGGGGAGAGGCAGGTCCGCGCGCAGAACGCCTTCGCCGGCAGGCAAACCCCTGCTGAATTTCGTCCTCAGGCGCGGTCTCGGTTTCTGTTCGCCGTGTGGTTCGGACTCGGCCTGCTCAAGCGACTTGCGTCGCGTCTTCGCAAGCCAACGAAGGGCAGCATCGGCCGGAGTCTCGCTTTGCCTGGGCCTTGCTTGAACGAAAGCCATCCACGCGGCCATCCGGCCAGGGAGGGCTGCCTCGATGCGTCTCATTGCCCCGAGGTCGATCACATAGCCTGCCCGCGCTTCCAACCAGCCAAGGGCGATCAATGTCGGCACGGCAATGTCGCGGGCGAGAGCTTCGTCGGTAAACAGCTTCCAATCGAACCCGGGCTCGACGATCAGGCGCGACAGATCGACCAGCCAGTCGCTATTGGCATGAGCATCGAGACCACCATTCGCGATGGCGATCACCGCCAGGTCTTCTCCGACCGGCAGCCTGCAGGCCACCGAATTGAACTCCACCGATCTGGCCCGCGCCCAAATCCGGTCGTCGTCGCCGAGGCTGCCCTGGCCCGGACGAAAGACGCAGCCGTGAAGATCGATGTCGCCATAGCGGCCCTTGTGAAGGTTGACGCTGCGCAGCCGTCCCGCCAGCGTCAGCATCCGCATGGCGCTGGCGCCGCTCGACGGCTCCCAGCCAAGCTCGACGAATACTCCCAGGGCGTCGCCCAACCGCTTCCTCGGGACCACGAGATCGAGGTCGTGGAACGAGCGTCCACTCCGTCCAACGGGGTCAGCGGCGCGCGCGGCCCCCTTGATCAGCATCATCGGCACATCCGCCGCGGCCAGAGCCGAGAGTGCAGGTTGGCACTCTCTCATCAGAAGCATGGTTCGCGTCCACAACATCCGTTGAAGCCCGGCAAGCCTCGGTGCGTCCGGCAGATCCTTCAAGCCGGGTCCGAGCCTGTTCCAGGCGGCGAGGAGCAACCGCTGCTCGCTGAACGTGCAGTCATTCAGGTCATGCGTGCCGATCCAGGCGCGAAGTTCCTTCTCGGCCGCCGCCTGATCCACATGCACGGCGGCCAGCAGGAGGCGCTCATGGTCGCCTCCGGGCCAGGCGCGATCAAGGGACGGATACCAGAGAGGCCAATTCATTGCCCCCCGCTTTCCCCGTCGTCCGCTGCCCTCTTGGCCATGAGCGCTCGGCGTGCGATTTCAAGAAAGTCGGATGACATGCCGGCCGGACCGCCGGCGGCGACGGTTACCCCCCTTCTGGACAACGTGCCTGGTCGAATGCGGCGGCGGTGAACCGTCTCGTCCAGCATCGTCATTTTCATGCCCGCGGCGATGGCCTTGCGGTACCAATCGATGAAGTATCCGGTGCGCAAGCCTTCGTCGAACAGGATGCCGAGCCGCTCGAAAGCGCTTCGCCGCACCGCGAGCGAACTCACGAGATAGCCAGGATGACGGCCTTTCTTGTAGTGGAGGGAGGCAAAGGCTTCGGAGGGGTAGTCCGGGCTTTCGAAGGTTTCGCTGTGACCCAGCACGGCATCCAGCAAGGGATCGGAATCGAGCGCGGCCCGCTGCAGCGCCAGCTTGTCGGGCGTCCAGAGGTCGTCGGCATCGAGGAACGCAAGAACCGCGCCCGTGGTGGCCCGTATGCCGACATTGAACGCGGACGGCGCTCCCCCATTGGGCTTGCTGATTACGCGCGGGCGCGAAGGATGATCCTGAGCGACCTCGACCGTGCGGTCGCTCGATCCGTCGTCGACGACGATGACCTCCCGGGGCGAACGGTCATTCTGCCCAGCGATGCTGTCGAGCGTCTGGTGAAGCGTGGCGGAGGCGTTCCACGCTGGAATGACGACGCTGAAAAACGGCGCTCCCACTCACTCCTCCATCAGAAGCTTGAACGGAGGCAACGGCCCCATGTTGCCGCTCTTGCGGCGACGCAGGAGCGACTGCATCAGGGCGCGGTTGAAGTCGCGCTTCTCTTCCGCTGTATAGGTGCTCGTCATGGACTCGGCGTGCCGGCGGTAGCACAGGGTCACTGCGTTCAGGATCGTCATCGGTATTCCGGCTTCCCGGATCCGGAGCATAAGATCGACGTCCTCGGAATAAAGGAAGTTCTCGTCGAATATCCCGACCCGGTCGAAGACCGTCCGGCGATAGAGGGTCGCGCCCAGATGAACATGGAAGAGTTCGTCTGTTATCGCCGCCGGATCCGGTGCGGGGGCATCGGTCATCTGCCGATTGAAATAGCTGACAAAGCCGGAAACGACATCCATACGAGGTGTTCGGGCAAAGCGCGCGAGATGCAGCGACAGCTTGTCGGCCGGCCACAGATCATCGCAATCCAGGAAGCCGATGAACTCGCCGCCGGCGATCCGCAGGCCGACATTTCGCGCGGGCCCCGGGCCGCGCCGCGGCCCATCGAGGACACGGATAGCCGGGAAGCGCGAGGCCAGCGTCTCGACGATCTCGCGCGAGCGGTCGGTCGAGCCGTCGTCGACCACCAGGATCTCCTGCACCGGCCACGCCTGGTCGAGTACGGTTCTCAGCGCGTCGGCGATGTATTTCTCGCCGTTTCGCACCGGCATGATGACGCTGATCGTCGGGCTGTCGCTCATGCATTCAGTTCCCGCACGAACCCCCGCAGCACGGTTGTCGCTTCCATCGGGTCATTGCCGATCAGGAACTCGTGGCAGGGAAGCGATCGCGACAGGTCGGCGGCCTGTTGGAATATCTCGCTGTGACCAGTCCGCAAGATCTTCGACGTGCTCGGCGAGAGGGCACGGATCATCTCGAACCGTGAAGCGGGACGGATTGCCGAAGCATCCTCTCCCGTGAGCTTGCAGGAAACAAGTGCCTTCACGGCGATTTGCGGGACCAGCGCATCTCGTATCGTCGTGCTGATCGGGATAAGCGCCTTTTCCTCCGGGCGGCGATCCTGGTTCACCGCCTGCGCGGCAAGCCCGCTGAAGAGAGTCTCCGCCATCCCCGTAAGCTTCATGGTGTCGAAAAGCGAGTGGCTCCGCCAGTCTGCGCCAGACCGCGACACCAACACAATATCATCGCCCGTAGTCTGCATCCCTGAAGAAATCGCGGCGGCCGTCAGCGTCGATTTGCCGGAACCTCCCGGACCGGCAAGCATCACGCCCACGCCACTTTCGCCGATGACGGCGGAATGAAGCATCGCCTGGCCGGTCGTCAACGCGCCCCAATGGATGTGGTGGCGGAGCGGCGATCCGTATTCCCAGGCTGGCAGCCGGGCGGCGGCTCCGACCCAATAGACGCCGGTGCCGGCGGATAGGTCGTGCAGATGCCAGATTCCGCGACTCTCATCGGATACGACCGCCACGCCGGCCTCGTTGTCCCATACGGTGCGGGCCACGGCGTCGGCCTCGCCGGCTTCAAAGGGCCATTCGGCGGGTGGAGCGGGAAAGCCGTCGTCCTCATGCGAGACGGCGTAGACGGTGATGGTGCCGTCGTCTTTAGCGGCGGGTTCTGCTGTTTGCGCATGGCGCAGGACCGGCAGGATGACCGGATCGAGCGCGGCACCGCACGTGCGCAGCCGCAGCGTCAACGCACCAAGGCGAAAGCAATGCTCAGCGCCGGATTCGGACCACCGGGAACTCGCGTCGGCAATGACGCGGCGGACGAATGCTGCAGGCGCCGTGCGGGAATCGACGGCGGCTCGGACCATTCGGATCAGCTGTCTCCCAGCTCCCGCCGCAGCGGCCACCCACCACCCGGATCCACGTCGTGGATCGGATCAAGGACAATCAGTTCCTGCAGGTCCGTGTGGATCTCCAACTCCGGCCTCATGAACGATACGCGGCCGGAAATGTCGGGCAGCTTGGGCAACGCGACCGGCGAGGCCGGCTGAAGCACGCCTTCCTGCATGAGGAGGTCGAGGAAGCCCCGCACCGAGGCAACGTCGTCGTCGTCCAGGTCGGGATAACCCGTCCTCAACGCGGTCTCGATCATGGCGGGATCGACAGGCTCGCGCAACATCTCCCAGATGAGCTGCGCGCTTCCCTTCATGCCGTAATATTTGCCGGTCGCAAAATTCACCGCGACGACTTCGCCGTCGAAGATTTCGCTCGTCAAATTTGTTTCGTCCAAGACGACGCCCGACATCATACCGCCCTTTGCCCCTAATTGGCGGGGTGATACACTACGGGATTGTATGGGGGAAGTGTTCCTTGGTCAAAGATTCGCGGACCATTTCGTTCGAAACCACCCGATCCCAATTCCCAGATTGACTTGAGAACGCCGTGGCGCACGAGCAGAGCCTCCAACAGAATTCCATACCTGGCCGAGCGGCCGTAGCACTTGGTCGTAAGCCGGCATGAGCGACCCGAAACACGACAAGACCCGCCATTCCCGC
>JAFKFE010000367.1 GCA_017308345.1 Alphaproteobacteria bacterium
GGCCTTCAAATGCTGCGCGTAATCCGTCTGGATGACTGAGATGCCGGCGTCGATCGGGCTTCCACAGATGGCTTCCGGATTTTCAAGGGCCGCCGTATCGGTGAAGCCTGCGCACGAAACCGGATCGAGCGTGTTGTACCATACTGTGATGCCGGCCTCCTCGAAGCGGTCTTTCAGCGCCGCGACTTGCTCCAGCCGATCGAAATAGATCTCGCACATTGGAGGAGATAGTTCTAACAGAAGCTCGAGTTGGGCATCGGCGTCTGCGGCGTCGAGATGGGTCTTGGCCATGAAGAGCACGCCTTGCGGCTCAACCGCGCGACGAACCCAGCCGAGGTCCGCCTGCGTTCTCAGATCTCCCCAATAGTCGACTTGTTGATGGGCGCCCATCGAACGAGCGCATGCCATGACTTCCGGCAGTATTTCCCGCTGCTTGATGTCGAGATGGACAAAAATGCGGTTGCGCGTCAGCTCGAAGATTTCCTTCAGGCTGGGCAGCTTCTCACTGGTCAGAAGATTGGACGGCCCCCCGTCTCGATTACGCAATTTCAGTGCACGCAACTCCTGCGCTGCCATCGTCTCGGGCGCTTTGTTCAGCCCCACCATCCGATCTAGCGTTTCGTCGTGTAGCAGGAAGAACTCGCCGTCCGCGCTGCGCCGGACGTCAATCTCCACGACCTCACATCCCGTCCTGATGGCCTTCCAAATCGCCAGCAGGCTATTTTCCGGCGCATCGTCCCAGATGCCGCGGTGGGCAACGACCGCGCAGGGCCGATCGGTCCGGGCAATGTAATGCGAATAGGAAGGCATGCGTGGAGACATGAGTGGACGCACTTTCATCAGTTGAATGCGTCGGGAACGGCCCGACCCGTATCGGCTGCAAAAGGGGTTTGGCGTAGCCGTCCCGGTGTAGTCTTCGGTCAGGCCGCTTGTGTGATAGCGGGTCTTTGCCAGTTCCAAGGCAAGAGTTCGGTCAGTTGGCTCCGAGGTGTTCAGACGGCCACCCTGCCCTCACGCCAGGCATCACGCAAATGAGCGCCAACGCGAAGTGCTTGGGCACAAACCGTCAAAGCCGGGTTCAACGCGGCGGATGACGGAAAGAAGCTGGCGTCGACGACATGGAGATTAGGATGGTCATATGATTGGCAAAGGTTGTTAAGCGCGGACGTAGCCGGATCGTCGCCCATGCGAACGGTACCGCACTGGTGAACCGGCCCCTTAATTCCAGACGGACGATGCAGAACGACGGGGAAGATCTTGCGGAGATGGCTTCTTACGTGGCCCACGAACTTGTTGTGGGCGGCGAGACCGCCAGGATGATAGGCCACTTCAACGCGGTCCCCTGGTAGCAATCGGACCCGGCTTGCGGGATTCGGTAAGTCCTCCGACATGCAGAGCCAGTCGACGCTGTGCCGAGCAACCACATCTGCCATCTGCCTTGGCATCCATGGGATATTCGAGCTGATCATCGGTCCCCTGAGATTGGCCAGCATTTGGATGTTGCCGCCCGCATCTGGATCGTCGGGCAAACCGTAGTAGAAATCATTGATCGCCATCGTTTTGGTGAATTTGGTCTCGTTCACGCGAAACGGCATAAAGCCTACCAATCCCGTGAGATGGTGGTTCATCAAGTAGCGGCCGACAACGCCCGAGCGATTGGCGATGCCGTCCGGATAAGCCTCGTTCGCGGACCGGAGCAAAATGAGTGCCGAGTTGATCGCGCCTGCGCTCAACACGACCGTGCGAGCATCCACACGTGAAAGTTGGCCTTCACGCAGCACTTCGACAGCGGCAATGCGGCCATCGGAAGCCGGAATAAGACGCGTAACCTGCGCCTTGGTCCACAACCGGACGTCAGGATGGTTGAGGATCGGCCGAATAAGGCGTGTCTCACCGTCCCCTTTCGCTCCGTGGCGACATGCGAAGGCATCGCATGCCCCGCACCGGATGCAACTCCCGCCTGGACCAAAATCAATGGCGACAGGATTTGGAAACGGGTGGAGGCCTTGCCGGGTCAACCGGTCTGCCATTTCCGCAATCAAGGGTTCGTGTGGGACGGCGTCATGTGCGTAGTCGGCGGAACGCGGCGGCTCTGTGGGATCGATCCCGGCTTGGCCGCGTACGCCGAAGACGCGCTCAGCCTCATCATACCAGCGTTCTAGATCGCCATATGAGACTGGCCAGGCAGGTGAAATTCCATCCTCATGGCGGACTTCGGTAAAATCGCGTTCGCGAAAACGGAACATGGCGGTCCCGTACCACTTCGTATGGCCGCCGACATAATAGTACTGTGACGGACGATAGCGGTTACCAGCTTCATCCTGATACTCTTCGTGAGTCCGATAGCGCCGCTGGGTGTAAACCGCTACCGGATCCGAATTCTCTGGTTCGTTCGGCACGAAATCACCGCGCTCGATGATTAATATCTTGGCGCCCGATCCCGCCAACTGCCGAGCTACCGAGCCGCCGCCGACACCCGACCCAATGATGATGACATCCGGCTTGAATTCTTGAGTCACGTCTACCTCCAATGCGCCTGCGTCGCCGCGAGCGGCGTTGATGCCCAGCAACAACAGTTCGCCGAGACGACATCTCCCGCTGAGAAACGGATTTCGCCTGCGCTAACTCGCGAGCAAGCCATCAGGCCCGCGGCAGAGATTGCAGCAATGCCTCGCGCATTGCGGAAATGGGCGCATCCACGTTCGTGTAGAGTGTAAATTGGTGGACTGCCTGATGCAGCAACATCAGCCAACCGGGTACTGAAATGAGCCCGCGTCGTTCAGCCTCGGCACAAAATGGCGTGTGAACGGGGTTGAATACAACGTCAAACACAATCTTCACATCAGGAAAGCGGTCCAGATTAAGAAGCTCGTCTGACAACTTCGCAACAGGCGTCGTATTAACCACCAAGTCGAACCCCGGAAAGCGCGATCTTTGCAAGTCAGTTGGAGACGGCAGGTGAAAATCTGTCGCCAGAACGCTGGCAGATTCCAAGTTTCTGGCCGCGACTTCTACATGCCATCCAGCGTTCTTAAGCCCAAATACCAGGGCTCGAGCGGCGCCCCCTGCACCCAGAACAATCGCGCGACCTGGCTGTTCTACGCCCCGCTCGCGTAAGGCATCCATCGCGCCGCGCCAGTCCGTGTTATGCCCCGTAAGGCGGCCGTCTGTGTTGACTACAGTATTGCAGGCGCCGATAGCTGCCACATCCGGCGATACTTCATTCAAATACTTAATGATTTCAAGCTTATAGGGCATTGAGATCGCGAAACCTCTAAAGCCCAATTCGATAAATGAAGCGACGGTCCCTTTGAGGTCTTGGCTCTCAGCGGCAGCGTAGCCGAAATCCAGGTCTAGGGCCTGATATCCTGCTTTATGCATCTTAACACCCAGCACCGGGGGAGTTACGCGCCCCGAAACAGAGCCGCAAAGCGTGGGGAATGTACGTGCCATCGTGATGTTTGCCTTGCTCAGGTTGTTTCACTGCTAGGTTTGGCAAAGTCCGCGCCATCTCAGGTAGTGTGAGAGCGATCTCTTGTGAAACCGCTCTCACATTGCGCCGCCGGTTGTCAAGAACTTTGTGCGCCTCATCTGGCGCGCCGCGTCCTTGATGATGTCAGGGAAGAATTGATACGGCTGATGCGCGCTGGCCTCGGCAGTACATCGAGCAACGATACGAAGATATAGACCCTGTCATCGGGTTGGCTCGGGTGGTTTTCGGTCTCGAAAATACCAGATCGAAGCTGGGCGCGTCCGCCGTGGCGCAGGCCCGTCGCCGAGAGGCAGCGCGCCGCGGACTCATCTTGTCCTGCCAAGCACTCAACTCTGCTTCCCTTTAGGCCGCCGCGGCGTCGTGACGCCCCAATCTGCAAGCGCGTTGGCGAATGTCAGCCCCTAACCTTCTGCGATTGCCGCTCGATAGGAGATTTTGCAGGAGCATTGCTGACTGAGCCACGGTTTATAAGTGTCGCCTGTAGCAAAGTTTCCTCCGCGGGACCTTTGGCCTCGTCCTGCAGGCGAGCGATCAAATCTTCCGTAGCAGCGGTGGCCAATTCTCTGATGGGCTGCGACACGACGGTGAGCGGGGGAGTGACCGCCGCTGTCCAATCCGCATCGTCAAAACAGATGAGCGAAACTTGGTCGGGTATCGATAGATCCACCTCCCGCAGAACTTTGAGAAGGACGAGGGCGACGGAACTGTCGGTTGCGAGAAAGGCGGTCGGCCGGTTGGCGGATTGACAGAGCTTGCGCAACTGGCGGGCGAGATTTTCCGTGTCCCAGCCTCCGAGGATAATCAGGTTGGGGACGATCCGAATGCCGGCGTCGTGTAGCGCTGCGCGGTAACCGTCGATACGCTCGCGAACCGACGAAATCAGGTACTGTTTCTCCCCGTGCGAAGGAGCGTTCGACACAAGCGCAATGCGTCGGTGTTCTTGCTTAATGAGCGTTGCGACCGCCTGATGGGCTGCGCGAAAATTGTCAATCGCATAGGTGTCGGCATTGAGCACGGGCACCCGCCTGTCGAGAAGGACAATGGGGCATCCTATATCCCGCGCGCCGATCAGGTGATCTACCTCGATACTGGAGGTTGGTGAAACAATCAGGCCATCGACTCGGTTGGCGAGCAGCACCCGCACCGCATCACGTTCGAGCTTAATATCTTCGTCGGTGGTGGTCAGAACCACACCGAAACCATTTGCGCTAGCTGTGTCTGTGATAGCCCGAATGGCTCGTGCAAAATACAAATTCTCAATATCGGCTACAACGACGCCGATCATCCCGCTGCGGCCGGTAGCCATACTGCGGGCGAGCAGGTTAGGCTGGTATGCTAGGCGTTTTGCTGCGTCGAGGACGCGCTGGCGTGTTTCGGCCCCGGTATAGCCGTAACCGCCAAGCACACGCGCCGCCGTAGCACGTGAGACACCTGCGGCATGTGCAACGTGGGCGATCGTCGGCTGAACGCCCGAGCGTCCGTTATCCCTCATGGTCTGCTCGCATTCGCGTTGCGGGACTCGTCCCCGTGCATGGCGGACAAATAGACCGCCGCGATACCCCTTGACAACCCAGTTGGATTTGTGAGAGCGTTATCACATGAGAGCGCTATCACAAATTGGCTATAAAAGTGAGGCATTGTGAATCGGTATCCAAATCTTGTCCCAACAGATGTCGATTTCCGTCGCATCACCGAAGCCGCCGTCGAGCAGCGTGAACGGATCGGGCAAACGGCTAAGGCTGCAGCAGATAGAATGCGCAACCTCTTCTTAATTGGTTGCGGTGGTTCTCTGAACGACTTCTCTGCCGCATCGTACCAGTGCGACCGAAGTGCCGGATTTCCGACCTTCTGCCTCAATAGCGAAGAGTTCAATCGTCGCCGTCCCGCGTTGCTAGGGTCGGGATCCGTAGTCCTAGTCGCATCGCACAACGGCACGACGGGAGAAACGGTCGAAGCCGCTCGGTGGTCGCACTCCGCCGGCGCGCGCGTCATCGGCTTTACCAAGGACGAGACGACCAAGCTCGCCGCGGAATGCGATGAAGTCTTCACCTACCATAGCGACCGAACCATCCTGGCGCCGAAGCAAGTGCTCATTGGCCTGATGGTGACGGCGCTTCTAAGGGAGGCCGGAGCAAAACTCGATTTCGCGGCATTGGAACAGGCTTTCGCGGCGGTGCCGGCAGCTTTTGAACTGGCTGTGCAGGAGGCGGAGGCACGCCTCCATGAGATCGCCACTGATTTCGCGGCCGAAACCTTTACCTACGTTCTGTCCGCCGGTCCCAGCCAGGGCGCCGGCTACGGTTTCGCCATGTGTTATCTCATGGAGATGCAGTGGAAGCACGCGTCCTGGTTCAACGCGAACGAATTCCTGCATGGGGCTTTTGAGGTCGTCCAGCCCGATACAGCGGTTCTTCTCTTCAAGGGCGAGGACGAAACTCGGCCGGTGATCAATCGAGTTGAGGCGTTCCTCAACAAGAACACCCAACGTTGCCGCGTCATCGATTCGATGGACTACAGCCTGCCCGGCGTACCCGCATCGATGCGCGGAGACATTTCCCCGCTCCTTCTCTCGACCCTTTCAAAGCGTTTGGCCGAACACTACCAGGCGGTCACCGGGCATTCGCTCAAAGACCGCCGCTATATGTTCAAGACAACCTACTGAGGCATTTCGCATGCGCGTCTGTGGCGTCGGTGACAATGTTGTCGACCGATATTTCAATCAAAGGCTGATGTTTCCCGGAGGAAATGCGGTGAATTTCGCCGTTCACGCTCGGCGAAGCGGAGCGCACGCCGCTTATCTCGGCGTGATCGGTACTGATGCCGATGGCGATCTTATCCGCTCCAGCC
>JAFKFE010000368.1 GCA_017308345.1 Alphaproteobacteria bacterium
GCCGGCATCAACGGCGTGGGTGAGGATGGATGCGACGAGGACACGCGCTCCGCCATGATCGCCTTCGCCAAGGACAAGGGCGCGTCCGGCGTCGATGCCGCGGCGCGCAAGGCGGCTGCGGACCAGGTCAAGACGCTGGACGCGCAGGCCGCGAAGTGACCCGAGCCAGGTCGCGACAGCGGTTTAGGCCGTGCGGGCGCAATTGCTCACAGCGCCCTGAGCCAGACCTTGTTGTCGTGGAAGGCGGCGCCGCCATAGGGCGCCGGCGCGTCGGCGCCGGTCAGCACGTTGATGCCCTCGCCGCGCTCATGCGCGCTGTTCGGCCAGATGCCCTCGGCCACCACCACGCCGCGCTTCACGCCGTCGAAAAGCCTGGCGTGCAGCACAAGGTCGCCGCGACGGTTGCCGACCTCGACGCGGCCGCCGTTCTCGATGCCGAGCGCCGCCGCATCGTCGGGATGCAACAGCAGCTCCGGCCGGCCTTCCCTGGCCTTCGACACCGGCGTTTCGGCAAAGGTCGAATTGAGGAAGTTGCGCGCCGGCGAGGTGCTCAGGCGGAAAGGGTGTTCCTCGTCCGCCACCTCGATCAGATCGACATGGTCGGGAAACTCCGGCAGCCGCTCTACCGGCCCGAACAGCCCCATGCTCTTCGGCGGCCGGCCAGGCGCCGCCTGCCCTGTCCAGTTGGCCCGGAAGTGGAATTTCCTGTCGGCATGGCCGAAGCCGCTGATGAAATGCGCGTCGTCGAAATCGGGCTGCAGGTCGACCCATTTCCGTTCCCTCAGGCTGTCGAAGCCGCCGAGCCCGCGCTTGCCGAGGATGATGTCGATATGCTGCCTCTCGGTCAGGCCGAAGCCCGGCCTGTCGGAAACGCCGAGGCGCTTGCCCAGTTCCTCGATGACATAGTGGTTGGTGCGCGGCCCTTGCGGCGGCTCGATCAGCTTGGGGCCGAGCGTGATGTGCTGGTTGCCGCCGCCCTTGTAGATGTCGTCATGCTCCAGGAACATCGTCGCCGGCAGCACGACATCGGCAAGCTTTGCCGTATCGGTCATGAATTGCTCGTGCACGCAAGTGAACAGGTCCTCGCGCATGAAACCCTGTTTCACCAGACGCTGCTCCGGCGCGACATTCACCGGATTGGTGTTCTGGACCAGCATCGCCGTCACCGGCGGGCCGCCATGGAGCGCGTCCTCGGCGCCGGTCAACACCGGGCCGGTACGCGACTGGTCGAGGTAGCGGACGCTCGGATCGCGCATCGCGGCGCCCTCCAGAACGTCCTGGTTCAATTTGAAGATGCCCGAATTGGAGTGAAAGGCGCCGCCGCCCTCATATTGCCAGGCGCCGGTGACGGCGGCGATGCAGGAGGCGGCATGCATGTTGACCGAGCCATTGCGCTGGCGCGAGAAGCCGTAGCCGAGGCGGAAATAGGTCTTCTTCGTCGTGCCGACGAGGTGCGCGAAGGCCTCTATCTCGGCGACAGTCAGCCCGGTGATGGCGGCCGCCCATTCAGGCGTGCGCATTTTCAGATGCTCCTCCAGCCCGCGCGGATCGTCGGTGTATTTTTCGAGATAGGCGCGGTCGGCCATGCCATCGCGGAACAGCACATGCATGACCGCGCAGGCAAGCGCGCCGTCGGTGCCGGGCTTCAGCACAAGGCCGAGATCGGCCTGCTTCATGGTGGCGTTCTCATAGATATCGATGACGACGATCCTGGCGCCACGCTCCTTGCGCGCCCTGGTCGCATGGGTCATGACATTGACCTGCGTGACCACGGCGTTGGTGCCCCAGATCACCACGCAGTCGGACTTCGCCATCTCGCGCGGATCGGGACCGCGCAGCGCACCCGCTCCCATCATCCAGCCGGTCCAGGCCAGATTGGTGCAGATCGTGCCGAAGAAGCCTGAGTATTTCTTCGCATGCCGCAGCCGGTCGATGCCGTCGCGCTGCACCAGCCCCATCGTGCCGGCATAATAATAGGGCCAGACCGTCTGCGAGCCGTATTTCTCCTCCGCCCGAACGAACTTTTCCGCGACGAGGTCGAGCGCGGCTTCCCAGCTCGCTTCCTTCCAGGCGCCCTCGCCCTTGGCGCCGGCGCGCACCAGCGGCTTCAGCAGACGGTCGGGATGATGGACGCGGTCGGCATAGCGCGCGACCTTGGCGCAGACGACGCCCGCCGTGTAGCTGTTCGCCTTGGCGCCATGGACGCGGCCGATGCGGTTGTCGTCGAGCAGCTCGACTTCGAGCGCGCAGGTGGAGGGGCAATCGTGCGGACAGGCTGAATGGCCGATCCTGGGCTTGGCATGCTGGTTCATGCGGGCAACCTAGACGGTCGCGGGGGGCGCCGTGTAGGGCCAGATGCGGCGCCGGACTGCTTCTTCTTGCCAAGCGAGCCGAAAATGCCGGCGCCACCAGCGCCAAGCCGTCAGAACTGTGTCGTCAGCGCCGTCAGCCACTCGGGCGAGATGTCGACAAGCGCGGTTTCCAGCGCCTTGTCGAAGCCGGACAGGATCGCCGCGGCGGTCAGGACCAGCAGAATTCCGAGGGCGATCTTCAACCCGCTGCCCGCACCGGCAATGTGCTTGCGCCAACGCAGCAAGGTCTCGCGCGAGAGCATGCCGAGGACCAGCAACGGCAAGGCGGCGCCGACACCGAAAACAGCCATGGTGGCCGCCACCTGGCCAAGATCGTGCCCCTGTGCGGCAAGGACGGAAGCGGCGCCGAGGGTGGGACCAACGCAAGGGCTCCAAACCGCGCCAAGCAGCAACCCGACGCCGAATTGCCCCCCGAGGCCAATGGCGGCAAAGCCGCCGAAGCGCTGTTCGATCCAGTTGCCGGCGGGGCCGGCCGCAAGCGCGACACGCGCCTGGAACGCCGGCACCACCAGCATGACCCCGAGGACCAGCATCAGCACGGCGGCAACGCCGCGAAAGACACCGCCATCCAACCCGATCGAGAACCCGACCGTGGCGACGAAAAGCCCTATGACGGTGAAAGAGATGGCAAGTCCCGCGGCCAGCGCGGCCGGACCGTAGCGGTGCTGGCTGACGGCGGCGCCCAGCACGACCGGGATCAGCGGCAGCACGCAGGGCGACAGGGTCGACAGCGCGCCGGCCAGAAACGAGAAGCCGTAACCGAGCAGCATCACTGCGGCTCAGATGGTGGCGTCGAGCAGTTGCTTGATGGCATCCGCCCTGGTCTCGCCGACCAGCCGGCCGACTTCCGTCGCGCCCTTGAAAGTGATCAGCGTGCTCTGCATGCGCGCGCCGAATGCCCGGACCACATCCTTCTGAGAGTCGAAATCGACCTCGAAGACGACCAGGTTTGCGTGCTCGGCCGCCGGCAGCAAATGGCCCAGCACCTGCTTCTGCGCCTTGCAGGTCGGGCACCAGGATGCGGTGATCTCGACCAGGATCGGCTTGCCTGCCTTCTGCGCGTCCTCGAAGGCCTGCCGCGTGTAAGCCGTGTGGTCGGCGGCCAGCGCCGCCGGAGCCGACGCGAGGCTCGATACTGCGGCCATGGCGATGAGGAAAGCGCGGCGATCAAGCATTTCAGGACTCCTGGGGATGTCGGCGGGCAATGCCGCGCCATTGAGGACACGAGGCTATGCCCCGTAATTCGCGCGAGCGACCGCGAATGTTACTACCTCGCGGCAATGTTACCGCCGCCGTCCATGATGATCGCGGCGACCTGCCCCGGCGCTCGACGAGCCGCCCCGAACTCGACGGGCCGTCTCTCATGGCGTCGAGGCGCTGAAATCATGCATCCGGGCTGCCCTACTCCGCGATCCCTTCCTCATACTCCGCCGACATGGTCAGCCACTTGTCCTCGTTCACGGCAAGCGTGTGGGCAAGCTGCGAGCGCTCCTTGGCCAGCCGCGTCGCGGTGGAGGGATCCTTCTCGTAGATCGCCGGATTGGCGAGCTCGTCCTCGATCAGGTCGATGCGTTTGCGGATGCGGTCCATCAGCGCCTCGGTGGCGCGGATCTCCTTGGCCAAGGGCTCGAGCGCGGCGCGGCGCTGGGCGGCCTCGCGGCGGCGGTCGGCCTTGGATGCCTTGTCGGCTTCCTTCTGCTCACGGCGGTTGGAGGAGACGCCGGTGACCAGCGTCTTATAGTCCTCGAGGTCGCCATCATAGGGATTGACCGCGCCGTCCTTGACCAGCCACAGGCGGTCAGCCGTCGCTTCGAGCAGATGACGGTCATGCGAGATCAGGATGACCGCGCCCGGGAAATCGTTCAGCGCATGGATCAGCGATTCACGGCTGTCGATGTCGAGGTGGTTGGTCGGCTCGTCCAAGATGAAGAGGTTCGGTCCCTCGAAGGCGGAAAGGCCCATCAGCAGGCGCGCCTTCTCGCCGCCCGAAAGATCCTTGGCGGCGGTGTTCATCTTCTCGGTCGACAGGCCGAACTGGGCGACGCGGGCGCGCACCTTGGCTTCCGGGGCGTCCGGCATCAGCCGGCGCACATGCTCGTAGGCGCTTTCCTCCGGGCGCAAATCGTCGAGTTGATGCTGCGCGAAGATCGCCACCTTCAACCCTGGAGCGATCGTCATGGTGCCGGCTTCCGGCTTCAGCCGGCCGGCGAGCAATTTGGCGAAAGTCGACTTGCCGTTGCCGTTAGCGCCGAGCAGCGCGATGCGATCGTCGGCGTCGATGCGCAGCGTCATCTTCTTCAGGATCGGGTGGCCGGGCGCGTAGCCGACATTGACACCGTTGAGCGCCACGATCGGCGAGGCCACCGTCTTGACCGGCTCGGGGAAGGAGAACGGGCGCACCGTGTCGTTCACCACCGCCGCGATCGGCTTCAGCTTCTCCAGCGCCTTCAGGCGCGACTGCGCCTGCCTTGCCTTGGAAGCCTTGGCGCGGAAACGCTCGACGAAGGACTCCATGTGCTTGCGCTGAGCTTCCTGCTTGACGCGGCTTTTCTCCTGCAGTTCCCGCTGCTCGGTGAGCTGGCGCTCGAACTGGTCATAGCCGCCGCGCCAGAAGGTCAGCTTCTTCTGGTCGAGATGGACGATCGAGTTGACGGCGCGGTTGAGCAGGTCGCGGTCGTGCGAGATCAGCAAAACCGTGTGCGGATATCTGGAAACGTAGTTCTCCAGCCACAGCGTGCCTTCGAGGTCGAGATAGTTGGTCGGCTCGTCGAGCAGCAGAAGGTCGGGTTCGGAGAAGAGCACGGCGGCCAAAGCCACCCGCATGCGCCAGCCGCCGGAGAAGGACGAAGCCGGCCGCCGCTGCGCGGCGTCGTCGAAGCCGAGGCCGGCCAGGATGGTGGCCGCGCGGGATTCGGCCGAATGGGCATCGATGTCGGCCAGCCGCGTGTGGATCTCCGCGATGCGATGCGGATCGGTCGCGGTCTTTTCCTCCTCGAGCAAGGCCTGGCGCTCGACATCGGCCTTCAGCACGATTTCGATCAGCGGCTCCTCGGTGGCGGGCGCTTCCTGCGCAACCTGGCCGATGCGGGTGCTCTTCGGCAGGCTGATCGAGCCGGTCTCGGACGGGAAATCGCCGGTGATCGCCTTGAACAGCGTGGTCTTGCCGGTGCCGTTGCGGCCGACGAGACCGGCCTTGGTGCCGGCCGGCAGGGTCAGCGAGGCATGATCGAGAAGCAGCCGCCCCGCCATGCGCAGCGTAAGGTCGTTGATGATAAGCATAAGCGGCTTTTGCACGGGAGATCGGCGCTTCGCAAGAGCCAGCGCCCGGGTGAGGCTCGCGCGGACCGGCCGGCAAAAAGCCCGATGCATTGGAACCAGTTGATTGCCGGAACGTTTTGACGCCCGTGATCCGCTATCTCGCCCTCGCCTTCATCTTCTTCCAGGTCGCCACGACAGCCGCGCTGGCGACGCAGGTGGTTCTGTTCGAGAGCGGGATGGCCGACGTGCTCCCCAACTGAAGGGCGCGCCGACATTGCCGACCTCCCCCGAGTTAGGGAGGTCGCGCTCCTTCACCGATCACGCTGGTCGGACTTCGCTCACCACATCGCGGATTTGGCGTTGATCGCCGTCATCGTCTCAACCTATGCTGGCGCAAATCGCGGAGTCGATTCAAACAGAAGGCGGATCAGATGACAGGCAAAACCTCGCTCCTTTCGGCTTCGCTGGTTGTCGCGATCTTCGCGGGTGCCGTCAGCCTCGCCCTGTTTCTCGCCACCCCCGCGTCCCGCGCGGCTTCGATCGACTGCGGATCGGCGAAGACGCAGGCCGAGCTCGCCACCTGCACAGCCAAGGACGCGGCCTCGGCCGACGCGGCGCTCAACGCCGTCTACAAGGCGCTGTCGGGGCGTCTGGCCCACGCCGATCTCGAGCGCCTGCGCGAGGCGCAGCGCGCCTGGATCGCCGACGGTTCGGTCTATCCGAGCCTGGTCGGGGTTTGCAAGGAGGAGTTGACCAAGACGCGGCTGGCGCAGTTGCAGCACCAGTTGCAGTGCCCGGAAGGCGACCTTTCCTGCGTGCCGCAAACCGACGCCGCGCCCGCGACGGCCGGGGCCGCGCCCGCGAAACCCGCCCCTGCCCAGGCAGACCAGAGCGATACGAGGCCTTGCGTGCAATCCGCAGGCAAGGCGAAGTCGGACCAGTATGTCTCGCAATGCGTCCAGGTTTCGCCGGCGACCAATCCGCCCTGCAACGGCCAGAACGCGTGCAGCATGATGATCGACGAGATCAAGCGCGGCTGCGACATGATCGGCAAGGACAATCCGCCGGCCTTCTGTTCCGCCTACAAGGGGTGAGAAAAGCGCCGGCTCATCCGCCTCGCCGGCTTGCCGCCGGAGACTGCCTTCCCATCGGGGAGATCGGGCAGGTCAAGCGGACGGAACACTAGAGCGTCGGACGCTCAGGTTGAATCGCGAAGGATTCCTCTGATGTTGGGTTTGTGATTCACTTCCTTATGGAGGTGATTTGCTATGCCCAAGCCCTATTCGCTCGATTTGCGTGAACGCGTTGTGTGGTTTGTCGAGGCTGGCCAT
>JAFKFE010000369.1 GCA_017308345.1 Alphaproteobacteria bacterium
TGCTGAGCGGCGGCCTCGCCGGCGCCGCCGGGCTCGTGTCGCTCGCCTGGCTCGGCAGCGGCCGGCCGAACATCGGCCAGAACCTCGAACTGGAATCGCTGACCGCCGCCATGCTCGGCGGCATCGCCATCACCGGCGGGCGTGGCGGCGTCGGCGGGGTCTTCGCGGCCGTGCTCCTTCTGACCACGCTCAAGACCGGTCTGCTGCAGTTGAACATCAACACGGTCTGGCAGGTCGGAATTGTCGGCGCGCTTCTCGTTTTCGTCCTTCTTGCCGACCGGCTTTCCTACCGTTGGAGATAACAATGCCTGCCATCGAAGAGATCATCGCCGCGCGCGTCGAGGCAAAAGCCGATCGCATCGTCGAGACGCTGAGCGACCTCGTCGCCTTTCCCTCCATCGTGAAATCGAACCCCAAGGATGCCGGCCCCGGCGAACGCGACTGCCAGCTCTACCTGCAGAAGCGCCTCGATGCGCTCGGTTTCTCGACCGATCTTTGGGATCCGGACGGCCCGGCGCTCTACGAGAAATATCAAGGACGCGCCGGCGCCAACAAAGGCCGGACCTTCGAGGGCAGACCCAATCTCGGCGGCGTCCTGAAGGGAACCGGCGGCGGCCGCTCCATCATGCTGACCGGCCATATCGACGTCGTGCCGCCGGGAGCGGCCGGACACTGGACGACCGACCCGTTCCAGCCGGTTCTCAAGGACGGATTTCTGCACGGCCGCGGCACCGTCGACATGAAGGGCGGCGTCGCCTGCATGCTGATGGCGGTCGAAATCCTGAAGGAGCTGGATGTGCGCCTGTCGGGCGACGTCGTCTTCACGACGGTCGTCGACGAAGAGATCGGCGGCATGGGATCGCTCGCCATGGTCGATCGCGGCTTTCACGCTGATGCCGGTATCATGACCGAGCCGACGGCGAACAGGATAGCGCCGCTATGCCATGGCATCCTGTGGGGCAGGATCATCATCGACGGCATCGGCGGACATGCCGAACTCACGCCGAACGCCTGGTATTCGAGCGGGCCGGTCGATGCGGTGCAACTCTGCCGGCAAATCCTGGACGGCATCGACATTCTCAACCGGCGCTGGATGTTCGACCCGCGGAAGAACCATCCCCTGATGGATCTGCCGAACCAGATCATCGTCACCCAGGTGAGCGCCGGCGAGCACCCCTCCTCGATGGCGGGACGCGCCGAGATCATCATCGACGCGCAATATCTGCCAAGCGAGCATGACGAATTCAGGCTGGGCGGTAACGTCAAGCGCGAGATCGAGGAGCATATCGCCAATGTCTGCCAGGCGGATCCTTATCTGCGCCTGCACCCTGCCCGCGTCGAATGGATTCTCGACGCCGATTGCGCCGAGATCTCCTCCGACAATCCGTTCATCGGCGTGTTCCAGGAGGCTGTGAGAGACGCCGATCTGTCGCCGGCGCTAAGCGGCTTCGGCGCGCATAGCGATATCGGCCTGCCCACCGGCCTCGGCAACACGCCGACCGTCAACTTCGGCCCCGGCGACCCGGCGCAAGCGCATCAGCCGAACGAACGCGTCTCGGTGCGGGATCTCGTCGATTGCACGAAGGCGATAGCGATCACCGTTGAGAAATGGTGTCGCTAGTCTAATCCGGAGCATGAGCGTGAGGCGGCTCATCACGGCGGATCGGTCTTGCAACTCGCGGCGAGCTGACCGACCGCCTCGGAGAGACCGGCGAGCTCGAAATCGGCCTCACCACGCCCGGACAGCAGGCCGAAGCGCCACGACAAGGTCAGCCGGCTCGCGGACGCAAGCCGCTTGATGCCGTCGTCTCCGTCCCGGACCAGCGTTCTGCCGCGCGGGCCCACCGACCAGCTTTCATCGGTTGTGCCGCCGCCGTCGACAGTGACGGAGATGGTGATCTTGCGGCTGGCGGAGACGGCGTCGTTGAGGTGGAGCCATTCGCTCCAGCGCGGTTCGCCATCGGGCCGGCAAGCCAGTGTGAGCACCGGGCTGTAACCCAGGGCCCCGCCGCCAGTGATCAGCTTGTTGCTGGCATGGAGCGAGGCCGTGATCTGGCCGTCATTGCCGGAGCCGACGCTCCAATTGCCCAGATTCGGCTCGGCGCGCGCGATGCCGATCGCTGCGGCCAACAAGAGCGCCGCGGCAACGACCACGTCTCTCATCATGAACCCCAGCCTCACCACTGCCTCCGGACACGCGCGAATACGATCAGGCGCAGATAATGTTCAATGCCTGGTATCGCCAGCACTGGGCGATCAAGACAAGTTGTCTGTGTTGCCGCGCCGCCACAATGAACACCCTGCAACGAAAAAGGCCGCCCGGAGGCGGCCTTTCGAAATCGCGGTATTGAAACCTGTTACTCGGCTTCCTTGGCGGCTTTCTTCTTCGGCGCGGCCTTCTTCTTCGGCTCTTCCGCCTCGTCGGCGGCTTCGCCCGTCTTCGCCTCGCCCGTCTTTGCCTCGCTTGCCTTGGCTTCGGCCTTCTTCGAGGCAGCCTTCTTGGCCGGCTTCGCCTTGGTCGCGGCTTCGGCCTCCTCGTCGTCGGCCATCAGCTCGTCCTTGCCGACCTTGACGTCATCGACCGAAATCTGGCCGAGCAGATAGTCGACGACCTTCTCCTCGAACATCGGCGCGCGCAGCGCGTTGATGGCTTCCGGGTTGCTGCGATAATATTCGAAGGCTTCCTGCTGCTGGTTGGCCGGGAAGCGGCGCACCTGCTCGAACAGGCCGCGCTGCAGTTCCTCGTCCGACACGGTGACGCCGGCCTTCTCGCCGATCTCGGCCAGAACCAGGCCGAGACGCACGCGGCGCTCTGCAAGGCGCATATATTCGGCGCGCGCCTCTTCTTCGGTCGTCTCCTCGTCGGTGAAAGTGCGGCCGGCGGCTTCGAGGTCGCGATTGACCTGAGCCCAGATGTTGTTGAACTCGGCCTCGATGAGCTTGGACGGCGCCTCGAACGAATAGGACGCGTCGAGCTGGTCGGGCAGCTGGCGCTTGACCTTCTGGCGGGTCATCGAGCCGAACTGGTTCTCGATCTGGCCGCGCACGATCTCGCGCAGGCGATCCAACGATTCCAGGCCGAGATTCTTGGCCGTCTCGTCATTGACCTCAAGCGCGCCGGGGGCCGACACTTCCTTAACGGTGACGTCGAAAGTGGCTTCCTTGCCGGCCAGATGCGCCGCCTGGTAGTTTTCCGGGAACGTGACGGTGACCTGCTTCTCGTCGCCGGCCTTGGTGCCGATCAACTGGTCCTCGAAGCCGGGGATGAACTCCTTGGAGCCGAGCACCAGCGGCTGGTCGGTGCCGGCGCCGCCGGCGAAAGCCTCGCCGCCGATCTTGCCGACATAGTCGATGCTCACGCGGTCGCCCTCGGCGGCCTTGCCGGCCTTCGGCTCGTAGCTGCGCGCCGATTCGGCGACGCGCTTGACCTGATCCTCGACTTCCGATTCCGGCACGTCATAGACCTGACGCGTCACCTTGATATCGGAGAAATCCTTGATCTCGATCGCCGGGATGACCTCGTAGTTGAGGCTGAATTCGAAGTCGGCGCCGCCGGCCAGGATCTTCTCGGCTTCCTTCTCGTCCTCGGTCATGATCACTTCTGGCTGCATGGCGGCCTTTTCGCCGCGCCCCGAGATGATCGAACGGGTCGAGTCGTTGAGGATCTCGTTGACGACCTCGGCCATGAACGACTTGCCGTACATCTTGCGCAGGTGCTGCACCGGCACCTTGCCCGGGCGGAAGCCGTTGATGCGCACCTTGTCGCGGGCGTCGGTCAGCCGCGCCATCAGCTTGGCTTCCATGTCTCCGGCCGGCACGGTGATCTTGATCTCGCGCTTGAGACCGGAGTTGAGCGTTTCGGTGACCTGCATCCTAGAACCTTTGTTTTCAACAATGAGACTGCCAAACGGTCTTAGCCGTTTACAGCCTGCCGGTATGATGTTGCCGGAAATGGCTTTTGGGACGGAACCTGGCGATTTGACCGCAAGCGCGGTTCAAATTCTCCTGAACTACACTTTGCCGGATGCGAATAAGTTCTTGTTTTTCCTATAACTTTTCACATCTTGCAGAAGCGGAAATTCACGTTCCGTCACATTCGACACGCCTTTTGTCACAGGCTAGGCTAATTTTCAACTATCTTCGCTTCCAGCCGGACAAGCATGATTTGAGCGCCGACATTGACAGAATGATGGCTGCATGGGATTGCCGGGGAAAGCGGATGTGGCGGAATTGGTAGACGCCCTGGATTTAGGTTCCAGTGCCGAAAGGCGTGGGGGTTCGAGTCCCTTCATCCGCACCATCCTTCGCTCTTGACGAGCTTCGGATGGCGGGCCACCACCTGAGGCTCGAAGAGCCGAAGGTGTCTTCCGAAGCCTTTGCGAAGGAGGACCAGCGCTGTCGGTGTTGACCCAAGGCGCTAATAAAGCGGCTCCTCGAACAGCGTCTTGTCGCCGTCCATCAGCGCCTTGATCTGCGCCGTGCCGTCGGCCGCGAGCGCGAGCTTGATGCCGAACGGCCGCACGCGGATGTCGTTCTGGATCGCCATACCTTCGCCTTCAGGCACGTAGAAGCGGTCGATCCCGTAGTCCGGAGCGATCGTCGCGTCCGGACTGCGCAGGTCCCAGCCTGCCGCGACATGGCCGGCGATATCCGCCTCTTCTGGGCCGGCCGGAACCGGCGCCTTGCCGAACCACGCTGTCGACGGCTGCCAGTAGCCGTCGCCGCCCTTCTTCAATCGCACCGTGATCGAGCTGTCGTCGCTGGTGGATACGCCTTGCGGCACGTTGGCGATCAGCTTCACCGGGATCCGCGAAATGTTGTTGTTGATCGAGATGTAGTCGCCGCGCAGGAGATCGCGCGGATCGACCGGTTCGACTTTCAGCAGCACTTCCTTGCCGTTGCGCAGGATCGCGGCGCGGCCGGCGATGATCCAGCTGAGAAAGCCGATCTGGACAAGCGCCAGCACCAGCGCCGAGGCGATCAGTTTCTTGCCGGTCATGCTGCTGCTCCTTTCTCTTCGGGCGTCCTCATGCGCTTCTCGATACGGATGATGACCAGCGCCAGGATGCCGAGCAGCACGGCCGCCGCCAGGAAGAATCCGGCCGTATCGAGCATCGACCGCAAGGTGACGCCATAGATGATGGCGA
Source organism: Alphaproteobacteria bacterium (assembly GCA_017308345.1). Lineage (GTDB taxonomy): Bacteria > Pseudomonadota > Alphaproteobacteria > Rhizobiales > Rhizobiaceae > Mesorhizobium. Next base: position 5,148 of record JAFKFE010000369.1, read on the forward strand.
GTTCGAAAGCGAAACCGGTATAGGCCAGCCAGCGCAGCCCCCGGCTTTCACGGCCGGCCAGCATGATTGCCGCCACGATGCCGGCAAGCGCCACGACCGAGGCGACGGCAAAACCGCTGTTGTAAGTGCTTTGATCCGCCAGCTCGAACTGGATGATCGCCATGCCAGTGAGGAAACCGAGCAAGGCGTGCAAGGGCAGCCGGCCGCCGAGCTGAAGGATCCTGTCCATCGGATCGCCCGCAAAGACCGAGGCGGCAAAGAGCAGCGCCGAGGCGATGGCCAGCGAAACCGCCACCGGCAGGGTGTCGTGGTCCGTCGCCAGCAAAACCAGATAGAGAATGACCGACAGAATTATGAGATGGCGCGCGGCCCGGCTGCGCGTCCAGAACGAAATGGCGAACAGGACGATCGCGATGATGATGAAGAGATGCGGAATTTCCGCGCGCCAGTAGAAGCCGACCCCCTTGAGGATCAGCCAGGCATCCGCGATGCCGACCGCGGCCACGGTCAGCGGGTTCGAACGCAGCGCGAGCGCCGCCAGCGCCGTGCCGGCGCACCATGTCACCAGCGCCGAGGCCTCGTCGCCCGACAGATGATACATCTGGCCGATCAGCGCGATCGATCCGCCGAAGGCCGCGGCGGCAACGATCCACAGCGCCTCGCCGATCGCGGCATGGTCGCGCGCCTTCAGCGCCGCGCCGCCCACATAGCCGGCCAGGATGACGGCGAACAGCGACGCGACCCGAGCCAGACGTGGGATGGCCTCCCAATTAGCGGCGACGAAGATCAGGATGGCGGCGCCGAACAAAAGCGCCGCCATCATCGCCAGGATGGAGCCGAAACTCAGCGACGCCCGCTCGTTGGCCGCCACATCGCGCGTCAGCGCATCGGCCGTCGGCGCGTCGATCAGGCCGGCCTGCCGCCAGCGGGCGATGTCGCCCCTTATTCGTGTCGCATAGCTCGCCATGCTTTCCCCCCGCAGCCCGGCTTTCCACCCATAGCCGCCAAGCCATTGACGCAACGGCATTTTCCGATCTCGGCTTAATTGTGTCCCGCGTATGACCGGCCGTTAATGTTGCATTGCACAATTTGCATTGCTGCCATGCGACAATGGCACTTTTAAACCGATATGATTCAACCTAAATTCCGTTCGTACACAAACGGAAAAGTCCGAACTAAAG
>JAFKFE010001300.1 GCA_017308345.1 Alphaproteobacteria bacterium
ATCCTTGGCGGCGTCGGCTTCGATTTCGCGGTCATCGATGAAGAACACGCTCCTTTCGACCGCGTGACGATCGACAATCTGCTTCTGGCGGCGAGAGCATCGAACATCGCCGGTCTGGTTCGCGTCGCCGAACCCACCGCCGCCAAATTGCTGGCCGTGCTGGACGATGGCGCGGCGGGCGTGCTCGTTCCTCATGTCGACAGCGCCGCGAAGGCGAAGGACGTGGTGGCCGGATGCCGTTATCGCGGCGGCAGGCGAGGGTTTTCGAACTCGCCGCGCGCGGGCGGATACGGCAGGCTCGGCATATGGGACCATATCGACAAGGCGGACGCATCCGTAGCGGTGATCGCCATGATCGAAGACCCCGAAGCATTGGATGTCGTCGACGACATCGTCGCGGTCCAGGGTCTCGACGGCGTGTTCATCGGCCGCGGGGATCTCACTGTCGCGATGGGTGCGACCGGTCTCGCCGACCCCAGGGTCAAGGCGGCGGCCGAAAAGGTGATCGCCGCCGCGAGGAAGGTGGGCAAGCCGGCCTGTATCATGGTGGCCGACGCGAAAGAAGCGGCCGAATGGCGCGGCCTGGGAGCCAGCGCGTTCATCGTGGCTTCCGATCAGGGCTTCATGCGGCAAGCCGCGCAACGCATGCGCGGTGACTTCTCCGCGCTCGCTGCCGGGTGATCCCGGTCTCCAACTGTCGAAATGCCGCCCTCCAGGCAAGTGCGCCGGTCGAGGGGAATGTGCCTGGCAAGGTTTTTCAATTCGGGAATCGTCAATGAGCCCTCGCAAAGTCATCATCACCTGCGCCGTCACCGGCTCCATCCACACGCCCTCCATGTCGCCCCACCTGCCCGTCACGGCCGAAGAGATCGCGGAGGCCGCGATCGGCGCGGCGGAGGCGGGCGCCGGACGCGTTCTTGCCGTTCCTGAAGGTGATCAAGCAGCGGGTCGATTGCGTCGTCAACATCACCACCGGCGGCGCCTCGACGATGACGATAGAAGAACGCCTGCGCCCGGTGTCCACGTTCAAGCCGGAAGTCGCCTCGCTCAACATGGGCTCGATGAACTTTGGGCTTTATCCGATGCTGGAGCGGTTCAAGAACTTCAAGCACGATTGGGAACGGCCTTATCTCGAGGGGTCTCGGGATCGAAGCTTCAAGAACACCTTCGCGGATATCGAAAGGGGCGCGGCGGGATGCCGCTCAAAATGGCGCGGCACCCTAATCGCGCGACGCGCGCGCGGTCAAGGAAACCTGCCTCGCAACGCGCGCCGATCCGCCGGGCTCACCCGTGCTCGTGCTCGGGGCTCCGAGGGACGTCCAGCGTCTCGGCCGGCGTCAGCCCCGCCGGAACCCCGC
>JAFKFE010000370.1 GCA_017308345.1 Alphaproteobacteria bacterium
ATCGCGCCGGCGGCCGATCAGCCGGTCGTGCTCGCCGCCGGCGATTGCTAGGCCATAGGCCAGCAGGTCGCCGCGCAGAATGGCGGCACGCTGGCCAAGGCGTCGCAGGCGACGCGCGGCGGCCAGCCGGTCTGCGTCATCGTCGTGCTCGTCCCCGGCAAGGACGGCCAGCGGCCGCGCCGCTCGGAAATCGTCGTCCCGGCGGGCTGACGTCACTCGTTTCCCAGGCCGGCGGAATCGGCCTATACGTTTACCCGACAATAGGTTTCAACCCATGCGCGTGCTCGTCGTCGAGGATGACAAGGATCTCAACCGGCAACTGGCCGACGCGCTGGTCGATGCCGGCTATGTCGTCGACCGCGCGTATGACGGCGAGGAGGGGCACTTCCTCGGCGACACCGAGCCTTACGATGCCGTGGTCCTCGATATCGGCCTGCCGCAGATGGACGGCATCAGCGTCGTGGAGCGCTGGCGCCGCGGCGGCCGCAAGATGCCGGTGCTGATCCTGACCGCGCGCGACCGCTGGAGCGACAAGGTGGCCGGCATCGACGCCGGCGCCGACGACTATGTGACCAAGCCTTTCCATATCGAGGAGGTGCTGGCGCGCGTGCGCGCGCTGATCCGCCGCGCGGCCGGCCATGCATCGTCGGAGCTCACCTGCGGGCCGCTCAGGCTCGACACCAAGGCGTCCAAGGCCGATGTCAACGGCGTGCCGCTCAAGCTCACCTCGCACGAGTTCCGGCTGCTTGCCTATCTGATGCACCATATGGGCGAGGTGGTGTCGCGCACCGAACTGGTCGAGCATCTCTACGACCAGGATTTCGACCGCGATTCCAACACCATCGAGGTGTTTGTCGGCCGGCTTCGCAAGAAGATGGGCATCGATATGATCGAAACCGTGCGTGGCATGGGCTATCGCATGCGAGAGCCGGAGGCGTGACGCGGAACCGCTGAAGCCAACATTGAGCGCGCGGCTTTCGAGCCTGCGGCTCTGGCCGCGCTCGCTGACCTTTCGCGTCATCGCCTTTTCGACGATCTGGGCGATCGTGACGCTGGTCGTCATCTTCACCCTCATCACCACGCTTTACCGCCAGGCCAGCGAACGCGGCTTCGACAGCCTGCTCTCGGCGCATCTGTTCAATTTGATCGGCTCGGTCGGCATTTCCGACAATGGCGCGCTGACTGGTGCGCCGGATCTTGGCGACCTGCGCTTCTCCGAGCCGAATTCCGGCTGGTACTGGTCGGTGGAGCCGGCCTCCGAAGGCGTGCACGGCGAAATCCATTCCTCCTCGATGACGACCTCGCTCCTGTCGCCGAGCGTCGCGGAGGTCCCGTTCAACGCGAACTTCCAGCGCAGCTACTCGATGGAGGGCATCAAGGGCGAACAACTCGAAGTGTTCGAGAGCGAGTTCGTCCTGGACGCCAAGAACCGCGCCGCCCGTTTCCGCGTCATGGGCAACCACAGCGAGCTCGAGCAGGAGATCGCCAGTTTCCAGCGCCGCCTGCTCACCTATCTGTCGCTGTTCGGCGTCGGCATGATCGCCATCAACGCCATCGCCATCCTGTTGGGGCTCCAGCCCTTGCGCCGTGTCCGCAATGCGCTTGCCATGGTGCGCGAGGGCACGGCGCAAAGGCTCGACGGCAGCTTCCCGGCCGAGATCGAGCCGCTGGCCAACGAGACCAATGCGCTGATCGAGAACAACCGGCGCATCGTCGAGCGCTCGCGCACCCAGGTCGGCAACCTCGCCCATTCGCTGAAGACGCCTTTAGCCGTGCTGATCAACGAGGGCCGCGCGCTCGGCGGCGCCAAGGGCCAGCTGATCGCCGACCAGGCCGCCTCCATGCAGAAGCAGGTCGAACACTACCTGCAGCGCGCCCGCGTGGCCGCGCAGCGCGACAGCGTCGTCTGCCGCACGCCGGTCTCGCCGCTGGTCGAGCGCATGGTGCGCGTGCTGCGCAAGCTCAACCCGCTAACGCTGCTGACGCTGTCTCTGCCCCCGGCGGAGATCGTCTTTGCGGGCGAACGCGAGGACCTCGAGGAACTGCTGGGAAATCTGCTCGACAACGCGATGAAATGGGCCAAGGGCGCCGTCGCTGTGACGATCGCCACTATTTCGGGAAGCGGCAACCTGTTTGAAATCGTTATAGAGGATGACGGTCCGGGCATTCCCGAGGACAGCGCGCGGGAAGCGTTGAAGCGTGGCAAGCGCCTCGACGAAACGAAGCCGGGAACAGGGCTTGGGCTGGCCATTGTCGCCGACCTCGTCAACGAGTATGGAGGCTCGCTGGCGCTGGAACGGTCCGGCATGGGCGGCTTGAGGGCGGTGGTGAGGTTGCGGAGCCTTCAATGATGTTCTTTATGGATTTGCAAGCAACGGCCAACGGCCAAATTTCCGACAAATATCAATACTATGGCCAGGGTCGCTTCCTCATCGGCGCGCCCCCCGAACCATCTCATTCAAGAAGTGTATTTCGCTCAAGAAGCTCGTCCCGCTCAAGAGAACCGGTTGTTGGCATGAAGATCCGCGTCGCGCTCGTTTCCACCCTGATCGCCGTTTCCGGCTGCACGACATTGGGCAGGGGCGGGCCGGGCTCCCCCATCACGCCTGTTTCGACGCCGCCCACCGGCGGCAAGGTGTCGACCAGCATCGTCTCGGCCATGAATGGCGGGCTTATCGGCGGATCGATCGGCTCGGGCCTGAGCGACGCCGAGAAGCGCAAGGGACTGGAGGCGGAATACAAGGCGCTGGAATACAACACCAGCGGCCAGAAGGTGACGTGGAAGAGCGACAGCTCCTCCCATTACGGCGAGGTCGTCGCCGCCCAGCCTTACCGTGTCGGCTCGCAGGACTGTCGCCAGTACACCCACACCGTCTACACCAACGGCGCGGGCGTCACCGCGCGCGGCACCGCCTGCCGCAACGCCGACGGCAGCTGGACGCCGCTGACCTAGGAATCAAATCGGGCCAGTTCCATTATTCGGTAGACTTGACGTCGATCAAGGTCGGGAGGCCGATCGGTCGTCAAAGCGTCGCAGTATGCTTGTGTTGGCAGGGCAGGGCTCTGCCTTTAATGGAGAGCCATGCTGTTCTGGGTCATAGCCGCAATCCTCACGCTGGGCGCCAGCCTGGCGGTGCTTCTGCCGCTCACCGGCGGCATGAAGGGCGCGTCGCCGGCCGGCGATCACGACCTCGAGGTCTATCGCGATCAGCTTTCCGAGCTGGACCGCGACGTGGCGCGCGGCCTGATCCAGCCCGGGGAGGCTGAGGAGGCGCGCGCCGAGATCGGCCGCCGCATCCTGCGCCTCGGCGCGGCTGAGCGGCCGGGCTCCGCCAATCCCGTGTCCTCTCGCGGCGCCAAGTTGGTCGCCAGCGTGGCCGTGCTTGCCGTTCCGCTGCTGAGCTGGGGGCTCTACGGCATGCTCGGCTCTCCCGATCTGCCTTCGCAGCCCCTGCTCGAACGTCTCGCCAAGAATCCCGCCGATTCCTCGGTCGACGAACTGGTCGCCCGCGCCGAGGCGCACCTTGCCGCCAATCCGTCGGACGGCAAGGGCTGGGACGTGCTGGCGCCGATCTATCTCCGCCTGCAGCGCTTCCCCGACGCGGTGACCGCCTATCGCAATGCCATCCGCCTCGACGGCGACAGCGCGGTGCGCCAGTCCGGTCTTGGCGAGGCGATCGCCAATGCCGCCGGCGGCATCGTCTCGGCCGACGCCCAGAACGCCTTCGAGGCGGCCCTGAAGCTCGATCCGGCCAACGCCAAGGCGAATTTCTACTTGGGCGTAGGCCTTGCGCAGGAAGGCAGGAAAGCCGAGGCTGTGGCCGCCTGGCAAAAGATGCTCGGCCAGCTCGCGCCGGATTCGCCCTGGCGTAGCGCCGTCCAGCAGGCGCTTGCCGAGGCGGACCAGCCGGCGGCCGCGCCGCCAAGCGGCCCGGACGCGCAGCAGATGGAAGCCGCGCAGCAGATGTCGCCGCAGGACCGGCAGGCGATGATCGAAACAATGGTCGCGGGCCTCGACGACAAATTGAAGCAGAATCCCCGTGACGAGGAAGGATGGATGCGCCTCATTCGTTCCTATGTCGTGCTCGGCAAGGCCGATCAGGCGCACGACGCGCTTGGCCGCGCCGTCGCCGCCTTTGGAGCGGACAGCGAGCAGGCCAGGAAATTCACCGCCTTTGCCGCCTCCCTCGGCGTGACGGCGACGGAGTAAGCGATGACGCGCAAGCAGAAGCGACTGTCGGTGATCGTGGCGGGGCTGGCCTTCCTCGCCGCCGCCGCCGGCCTCACCTTCTACGCGCTCGGCCAGAAGGCCTCCTATTTCTACATGCCGGCCGAGCTGGCCACGGCGAGCGTCCAGCCTGGACAGCGCATCCGCCTTGGCGGGCTCGTCGAAAACGGCAGTGTCGTGCGCGGCAATGGCGCGACGGTGGTCTTCTCGGTTACCGACACGCAGAAGTCGGTCAAGATCACCTATACCGGCATCCTGCCCGATCTCTTCCGCGAGGGGCAGGGCGTCATAACCGAGGGCGCTTTCGGTCCGGATGGGGTTTTCATCGCCGACAGCGTTTTAGCCAAGCATGACGAGCGCTATATGCCCAAGGAAGTCGCCGACGGCTTGAAGGCAAAGGGCGTCTGGGTGGAAAGCAAGAGCCAATAATGGTTGAGACCGGACATTTCGCCCTCGTGCTGGCCTTCGCGCTGTCGCTGGTGCAGATGCTGGTGCCGCTCGTCGGCGCCCGCACCGGCAATCAGCGGCTGATGGCGGTCGGCGGCCCGGTGACCGTTACCGGCTTCGCGCTCACCGCGCTGTCCTTCGTGGCCTTGGCGAGCGCTTACGCCGGCTCGGACTTCTCGGTGGCGAATGTGTGGGAGAATTCCCATTCGTTGCAGCCGATGATCTACAAGATCACCGGCACCTGGGGAAACCACGAAGGCTCGATGCTGCTGTGGGTGCTGATCCTGACCTTCTTCGGCACGCTCGTCGCCGTCTTCGGCAACAATCTGCCGGCAACGCTCAAGGCCAATGTGCTGGCCGTGCAGGGCATGATCGGCGCGGCCTTCTTCCTGTTCATCCTGACGACTTCCAACCCGTTCACGCGCCTCAATCCGGCGCCTGTCGAGGGGCGCGAGCTGAACCCGGTCCTGCAGGACCTCGGTCTCGCCATCCACCCGCCGCTGCTCTATCTCGGCTATGTCGGCTTCTCGGTCTGCTTTTCCTTCTCGGTCGCGGCGCTGATCGAAGGCCGCATCGACGCCTCCTGGGCGCGCTGGGTGCGGCCGTGGACGCTGGTCGCCTGGATGTTCCTCACAGGCGGCATCGCCATGGGGTCCTACTGGGCCTATTACGAGCTTGGCTGGGGCGGCTTCTGGTTCTGGGATCCGGTCGAGAACGCCTCCTTCATGCCCTGGCTTGCCGGCACCGCGCTGCTCCATTCGGCGATCGTCATGGAAAAGCGCTCGGCGCTGAAGATCTGGACGCTTCTGCTCGCCATCCTCACCTTCTCGCTGTCGCTGCTCGGCACTTTCCTGGTGCGCTCGGGCGTGCTGACCTCCGTGCACGCCTTCGCCACCGACCCGGCGCGCGGCGTCTTCATCCTGTGCATCCTGACGCTGTTCATCGGTGGCTCGCTGGCGCTGTTTGCGCTGCGCGCCTCCAGCCTGACCGCCGGCGGCCTGTTCCATCCGATCTCGCGTGAGGGCGCGCTGGTCCTCAACAACCTCTTTCTCACCACCGCCACCGCGACGGTGCTGGTCGGCACGCTCTACCCGCTGGCGCTCGAAGCGCTCACCGGCGGCAAGATCTCGGTCGGCGCGCCCTTCTTCGACCTGACCTTCGGCCCGCTGATGGTGCCGCTGCTGGCGATTGTGCCGTTTGGCCCGTTGCTCGCCTGGAAGCGCGGTGATGTGATTGCCGCCTCGCAACGGCTGATGGCGGCCTTCGCCCTGGCGCTCGCCGCGATGCTGGTCACAGGCCTGTTCATCGACGGCGCCTCGGTGTTCGCAGCACTTGGTGTCGGCCTCGCTGTCTGGCTGGTCGCCGGGGCGCTGACCGACCTCGCCGTCAAATCCGGCGCCGGTTCGGTGACGCCGGCCGTCATGCTTCGCCGCTTCGCCGGCCTGCCGCGCTCCGTCTTCGGCACGGCGCTTGCCCATCTCGGCCTCGGACTGACCTTGCTCGGCATCGTCGGCACGCTCTGCTTCGGCACCGAAAAAATCCTCACCATGCGTCCGGGCGAGAGCGTGGAACTCTCGGGCCATACGCTGCGCTTCGAAGGGCTCTTTCCCCAGAAAGGCCCGAACTTCAC
>JAFKFE010000371.1 GCA_017308345.1 Alphaproteobacteria bacterium
CCTCATGATCTCAAACAGACGGTCGACCTCGCCGACGGTGAGCGCGGCCGTCGGCTCGTCCATGATCAACACGCGGGACGCATAAGACAGCGCCTTGACGATCGCCACCACCTGGCGCTGACCTATCGAAAGGTCGGCGACGAGGCGCGCCGGGTCAATGGCGAGCTCGATCGCCTCAAGCCGCCGCTTGGCCTCACGACGCATCGCCGGCACGTCCAGCATGCCGCCCGGCCGCATCAGCTCGCGACCGAGGAAGAGGTTCGCCGCTACATCGAGCGAAGGCACGAGATCGAGTTCCTGGAAGATGGTGGCGATGCCGGCGGCTTGCGCCTCGCGCGGGTTGTTGAAGGTGACCGGCTTGCTGTCGATGTGTATCTCGCCCTCGTCCGGCGTGTAGACGCCGGACAGGAGGTTCATCAGCGTCGACTTGCCGGCGCCGTTCTCACCGAGCAGCGCGTGGATCTCGCCAGCCTTCAGGTCGAAGTCCACGCCGCGCAGCGCCTGCACCCCGCCGAAGCGCTTCACGGCGCCGGTTACGGAAAGCAGCGGCGCGCTCATGCCGACCTCGTTTGGGCCAGGCTCGCGCATGACTCGCGGGCCCGCAGCGTCGCTTGAAGCCGCACGGCGCGTGGCGGGGCATGGCTGGATGCGATGCGCTCGCTGAGCAGCGTTGCCGCCTGGCGGCCGATCTCGGCGCAAGGCTGCTCAACCAAGGTCAGCCTTGGCTCGAAGCAGTCGGCCCATTCGAAATCGTCGAAGCCGACAAGCGAGAGGTCGCGCGGGATCGAAAGACCCTTCTCGCGGATAGCGCGGACTGCCCCGATCGTCGTCATGTTGTTGCCGGTAACCAAAGCGGTGGGCGGCGCAGGCTGCGACAAGAGCGCGTGCGTCGATGCCGTGGCGCTCGCCGTATCGACATTCTCCGCCGAGACATAGTGCGGCGGGCATTCAAGTCCATTGGCCGCAAGCGATGCGCGAAAGGCCTCGATACGCTCGCGGGTGGTGGCCAACCCCGGCTGGCCGGCGATGTAGCCGATGCGCCTGTGGCCGAAGGAAGCGACATGGTCGATCAACGAGCGCATCGACGTCTCGTTCTCGACACCGATCTGGTCGAAGCGGTCGTCGGCGAAGCGGTCGATCAGCACGCAAGGCAGCTTCTTTTCCGCGAGATAGTCAATCGCGCGCTGAGGCGAGCCGGACGGCGCCAGGATCACCCCGTCGACGCGGCGCTGATGGAACGCTCGCACGACCTGAAGCTCGCGGTCCGGGTCTTCCTGCGTATCCGACAGGAACACCATCAGGCCCAGGCGCGCGCATTCCGCCTCGACGGCGCAGATGATGTCGGTGAAGTAGGGATTGGAAATGGCCGAAATGGCGAGCCCGACGCTGTTGGTCGAGGCGACTTTCAGCGAGCGCGCCAGCTCATTGGGCTGATAACCCATGGTGGCAATGGCATCGTTGATGAGCCGCGCCTTCTCGGGCGAGACGAAACGCGTGCGGTTGACGACATGCGAGACGGTCGAAACCGAGACGCCGGCGCGGCGCGCGACCTCAGCCATTGTCGGCATGGCAGCTCGTACGGAGTGCAGCCAAGCGCCTCCTCCCTATCTCGCGTTTCCCGTCCGCTCTCCGGCGGATCCGACCGGACCATAGTGCCATCGAAACGTTTGCGCAATCGATTCGATGACTCAGCGCGGAATATCTTCGCGAACGAAAAGCTCAGCGGCTACGAGGTGAACGCCAACCAGGCTGTGCCGGCGAGAAGGGTCAGCAGCGTCAGCGGCAGGCCGACCTTGAAGAAGGCGGAGAAGGAAAGCTCCTTGCCGGCCGCCTTCGCCTGCTCGGCGACGATCAGGTTGGCGACCGAGCCGAGCAGCGTGAAATTGCCGGCTAGCGTGGAACTCATCGCCACGACCAGCCAGGCGCGCTCCGGGTTTTCGAGCCCTGGAATAAAGGGGCGGAGCGCCAGCACCGCCGGCACATTGCTCATGATGTTGGAAAGCACCGCCGTGAAGCCGGAAAGCCGCCAGACGTCGTCGAGGCCGATATTCTTCGCCCATGCGATCATGTCGGGCGTGAGCAGCGTGCGCTCGGCGCCCGCCACCACCACGAACAGGCCGGCGAACATGAAGAGCAACGGCCCGTCGATCTCGCGGTAGATGCGCCGCGGCTTGATTGCCCGGGTGACCAGCAGGAAGGCGCCGGCAATCAGCGCCGCCTTGGCGACCGGAACGCCGGCAAAGAAGGCGAGCGCCAGCAACACGCAGACGATGGTGGCCTTCAACACCTGCCCGGGCAGCATGCGGCCGCGATAGACTTCCGGGCTGAGTTCCGCGGGGCGGGAGAATTCGACGCGGTAGACGATGCGCACGATGACGATGACGCAAAGCAGGCCGAACAGGGCCACCGGCGCGAGCGCCAGCGTGAAAGCCGGATAGGAAATGCCGGACAGCGCGCCGATCACCATGTTCTGCGGATTGCCGGTGATGGTGGCGACGCTGCCGCAGTTCGAGGCCGTGCAGGTGGCGATGAGGTAAGGCACCGGGTTGCGGTTGATGACGCGGGTGACGTGGACGACGATCGGCGCCATCACCAGGCAGATCGCGTCATTGACGAGGAAGGCCGAGAGCACGCCGGTCAGCAGCGTCACCATGACCAGAAGCATGAAGGGCGCATGGGCATGCTCGATGGCAAAGCCTCCAAGCGCGCGAAACGCGCCCGAGACCTTCAGATGCGCGACCACGATCATCATGCCGAGCAAGAGCGTGATGGTGTCGAAATTGATGGCCTTGTAGGCATCCTCGATGCCGATCGCGCCGATGGCGATCATGGCCGCGCCGCCGAGCAGCGCGATGCCCGCGCGGTCGAGCCGCAGGCCCGGAATGCGGCCGACGGCGACGCCGGCATAGGTGGCTATCAGGATGAAAAGCGCGCCCGCGCCTGTCCATGTCATTGCAAGAAGGTTCCATTGCCTGCCCGCCCGTCAGAATCGGCCGACGCATGGGGCGGCATCACATTTAGCAAGGCCGGAGCAAAGGGAAAGCGCGCAGGCGCGTGAAAGCGTGATGACGCTTTCGTGGCTTTCACATTCATAAACCCTAATGTAAAGAATAGTGAATTAACATATGTGACCGATAATCCAGGCGTTGGGGACTAAACGGATGAACACGGTCGTTGAAGCGGAACATCGCGTCCCATCACGGGAGGAATTGATGCGTCCGCAGGAATGCCCTCGCTGTCACGGGGCCAGGAAAGTCTTCGTTTGCGCGCGCTGGCTGAGCTCGAACGGCCATTGCTGCCCGGGCGGCACGCATCGGCTGAGTTGTCCGGGACACAGCATCGTCTGTCTCGAATGCAATGGGCGCGGCGGATAGCGCGGACCATCGCCATCCTCGAAATCATTTCGCTGCTCGAACATCTTGCGGTGTTCCAGCCGCGATCCATATTCGGCACAGGAAGTCCGAGGCCTGGTGTCCATGAGAATCCTGTCGATCGCACTCCTTGCGGTTAAGATATTGAGTGCCGGTACACTGTTGTGCGCGGCGAGCGCGGCCTACGCCCGGCCGGACACGCGCGCCATGACTTGCGCGCAGGCACAAACGCTGATCAAAAGCCACCATGCGGTGGTTTTAACCACCGGTCCGGACACTTACGACCGTTTCGTGCGGCAATTCGGTAATGAATGCGACTGGCCGGAAGTACCTATCTCGACGGCCGTTCCGGCCAAGGATGGCGAGTGCCGGGTCTATCGGTGCGAAGAGCCTGTCGACCTTCCAAACTGACCGCTCGTTCTTGTCCCTCGGGGTGGAACCATTGCAACCTCGCGCGGGTTGCAGTCGCCAGCGGGACTTTGCCGGCCGCGAGTTGGTTCTGAAGCAGGGGAGAAACAGCGATGCCTGAAATCGCGCGCAGCGGCAGTTGCCTGTGCGGTGGCGTGCGGTTCGATGTGGCCGGCGAACCGATACGGGTCGGCCTTTGCCACTGTAAGGATTGCCGCAAGACGAGCGGATCGGCCTTTCATGCCTATGCCGTATGGCCGCTTCACGCGTTCGAAAGCAGCGGAATGACCAGCACCTATGGCGCCCGGAGCTTTTGCCCGACCTGTGGAAGCCGTGTTCCGTTCGTCGGCGAGGACGAGGTAGAGGTCACGATCGGCAGCCTGGACGTCGCGCCAACCGAAGGACTGGTGCCGAGCTACGAACTCTGGATCGGGCGCCGCGAGTCCTGGCTGCCGCCCCTCCCCGCGGCGCGTCAGTTCGAACATGACCGGATCGCAGGCGATTCGACGGCCGGCGAGGAAACCGGCCAGGAGCCACGGCAACGGTCAACCTAGCGGAGATCTGGCTGACTTGAGTCTGAACGACGACGACCTTCAGTCGAGCGGAACCTTCGGCGCTTCCGGGAAATGACCGGCCGTCGATCGATATGCGCAGACTTTTCTCGAGGTTTCGTCTTTTTCAACCACCGGTCGGTTTGCCGGCCAGCCAGCCGCCGATAGCATCCGCTGTGAGTCGCGAGTTGACATGCGGCCGCACGTTTGAAGTCTAAAATACAGGAATTTTTGACCACACTTTCTTGCGGCAATACAACTTTTTGGATTGGTTCTGTCCACTCTCCCCAGTGTTTGCCGTGTGAAATACCAAGCTACAGTTGCAAAACCCAAGTGAAAATTCTTTCGGCTCAAGAAATTTTTTGGACCATTACGTTTCTGGTTATGTCAAATATGACACCCGAACTTGTCACAGGCAGTAAGCCTTATGATTTTGCGCCTTGTACAAAAGGCCACCTTTGTTTCTTTCAATTTTTGCTACATAGTGTGGCCGAATCTTGAAACCGGACGGGGCGGTTTTCATGACGTCGGCGCCTGAGCACGGCCCAAGCATGCATATGCGGTATCCACCGATTGACGGGTTCTGGACCTGGGACATCAGGCGTGACCGTGTCTATGGCGACGCCAATCTTTCCGACTATTTCGGCCTGACGCTCGACGAATTCTCGCATGGCGCATCGCTGGAACGATGCATGCAAAGCATCGAGCATGACGATCGTCCAAGAGTTCGATTGGCTATCCGCAAGGCGATAGAACGCAAATCGGGCTTTAGGGAGGTCTACAGGGTTCGCTCGGAAAAAATGGGGCTGCGCAAGATCCTGGCCGTCGGGCAATGCTACGTGGACGGCGTGGGCGAGGCAGCACTCTATCCTGGCTGGTTCGTCGATCTGACCAAGGATGGCTCATGCGAGGAGCAGTCGCTGCGCGAAATCAGCAACTATGTCGGACAGGCCAAGGATATCGCGAGATCGATCGGATACGATATGCTGTCCTATCTTCTGGACAACATCGAGGAAGAAGTGGAGCAGCGGCTTGACGGAAGGCTGGGGAGGCGAAGATCGTCCTGACGCCGCTTTCGCCGATTGTTTGCGGGCTAATTTCGCTTGCCGCGTCTGCCCACTTCAGCCGTGACCATGCGCGCGAAATAGGATTGGGGCGATCGATCCTCGATAAGCTTGGCACGCGCCAGGGCGGCATCGCCGTAGAATTCGATCAGCACCGCGGCGGCCCGGGCGGCATCGGCCCGCAACCGGCCGAAATCAGGCTGGCCGCTTTCGATCGAGGGCTCGCTCTTGGCAATCACGTCAAGCATGGCTTGCAACTTGTCAGGAGTGCCGCCCTCGTCTTCGTTCATGGTCGCTATCCGATTGGGCACGTAAAATATCGACATTTCCGCAGATTGTCCAACAGGTTCGTTGGTCGGACGCCAGTGCAACCGGGTACAGCTACACCGCGCACGGGGTCACAACCTTCATGCAAGCATAGTGATCCAGACTTACCGCGCAGACATTTGGGGGGCACCTATGGACCAGCCTAGCAAAATGGAAAACCTGCAGTTTGCGCAGGGGATTTTGCGAGAACTTCGCCAGAAGGCGGAAGCCGACGGCGAAAAGCTCCTGACCTATCTTATCGACATGGCTTACCTCGAGGCCAGCGACCGTATCCGCGCCCACTGGATCGGCAGCCACGAACATGAAGGCCGCCGCGCCAAGGGCTGAGACGCCCAGAGAGTCCGGAAAAGCGCGCCGCGGTTTTCCGTGCCAAATTTTCCCGAAGCGATACCCGGAGCGGTTCCGCGTTTCGATCAGAGGCTGGATCGCCCAGGCCCAACGAAGCATCCTGAATGCAAAAAAGCCCGCCATGCCTCTTCGGCATGGCGGGCTGGACCTCGGGCGATCAAGGCTAGATGCAATAGACTCGCCGCCGATCTATGACGCGGCGGCCTTTTG
>JAFKFE010000372.1:0-1580 GCA_017308345.1 Alphaproteobacteria bacterium
TACGCTAGACATGCCGGTGATGGTTGTCTGGGGAGTGGAGGATCCGCTGCTGCCTGTCGGGCAGACCGAGGCCCTGCCGTCGCATTTCCATCTGCATCATGTCCTTGACGCGGGTCACATGCTGGTCGAGGAGGCTCCTGACCTGGTTGCCGAGATCGTGCGCCGCAACACACGACGGCGCGCCAGGCGGTTGCGTCCGGCGCTGGGCGCCGCGGCGAGCTGATCGCGGGGCGGATTCCCAGCGGGGACCGGCTCCGGACCAGCCCGGAACATATCCGTCTCAGGCGTCCGCCTGGACCGAGCCTATCGCGCGGCTCGTCGTCGGCAGTGCATTTTGCCGGCGACTGTGTTAACTCGCTGTTAACCAACAGCGAGGCAGCCGCCCATGACGGATGCAGGCGATAAAATCAGCGCGATCGAGCCATCGCGAAGACTCTCGGATGCCATACGCGACGTCAAGAACGCGTTCGCCGACCGCGATGACGTGGTTGTCGACATGCGCGAGGCGCACCGCATGCGGCTCGATCTGCTGGCAGCCGAGCTCGCACCGGTGTTCGCCGATGTCCCGGCCGACATGGACAGCTTCGACTTCGCCGTCTCATCGGGCCTGCAGCCGCGACTGTGGATCGATGCGGTGAGCCACGTCGCCATGGGACGCGACCGCCGCACCTACCGCTTTCTCAAGGATACGCGCATCGGCCGCGTGGTGCTGGCCGAATCGACCGAGATGAAATCCGTCGCCGACGCGGTGACGCGCTATGTGGCCGAACGTGTCGTCGAGTGGCAGCGCATGATGGAAGGCCGCATGGAGAGCGCCGCTCCCGGCCTGCATCGCCCCGTGGTCCGGGAAGCGGAGCCGCCGATACGATCCGAAACCAGCCGCAACGGCTGGACGGCCTTCTTCGCCGGCCTCGGCCTCATCACCGCCGGCGCCCTTGTCGGCCTTGCCGTTTCGCTGGCGTTGTTCTGGGACCGCATCATGCAGATGAAGATCAGCTTCTGACCCGAGCAATTCGAGGAAAAGCGTGAGCGGTTAAGTTCGGCGCCTTCGCCGTAACCTTCCGTCTGCAAATTGCGTCAAGACAAAGGGATAGGCCAGTTCGCCGTTTCCGTTAAACGGCGAACTGGCCTATCCGCCGCGCCGCGCCGGCCGGCACATCGAGGTCCACGGTCTCCAGGTCCGACGGCGGCATGGCCGGCCCGGTCAGGCCGCGCCTGGTGAGGCGGAGGCGCCAATTGCCTTTTTCGCCATCGATTTCGAACATGTTGTACTGCGCCGCCGGGTGTTTGCCGCCGGGCGCCTGGCCGGCGGCGGCGACCCCGACCACGGGCACCTTGGCGCCGCGCGCGCCGATGCTGAACATGGACGGCAGATGCGAATGGCCGTGCAGGACGAGTTCCGCGCCATGCCGGCGAATGACCTTGTGGAAACGGGCAATGCCGAACAGCCGCTTATGCTGCGGAACCGCGCCGCGCACCGGCGGGTGGTGGATCATGATGATCCGGAAGAGTCCCTGTTTCGCCGTATCGTCGAGGACCATGCCGAGCCGTTCGGCCTGCCCTTCCATGAAGAAGCCGTT
>JAFKFE010000372.1:1630-7908 GCA_017308345.1 Alphaproteobacteria bacterium
GCCCGGCAGACCTTGCCGAAGGCGCCCGGCACATAGGCGTCGTGATTGCCGGGAACCACGGAAACATCATGCGGCGATCCGAGCGTCTCAAGCCAGTGCTTGGCCATCTCGATCTCGCCGTCGAGCGCCAGGTTGACGAGGTCGCCGGTGACGGCGAGGTGGTCGGGCGCGCTGGCCTTGATGTCGGCGACGATGGTGTCGATAACCGCGTCGTGCATGTGGCGGCGGCGGTTGCGCTGCCAGTTGACGTAACCCAGCACGCGCTTGGACGCGAGGTCGCGATAGGTTACATCGGGCAACGGTCCCAGATGAGCATCGGAAATATGCGCGAGCCTGAACATGGCCCCTTCTTAAGCGACGCCGGCGAGGCTTTCCACTCACCCTTTGCTGTTCGCCCAAGCAGGTTCCGCGAAAGTGTCCCACGGTTCTGCGGCCAGAACCTGCGAAAAACGAGGAAGGCCAAGCCGATGTTCGTGGGGCAGCCCACGAACACCCGCTTGAGGATCGGCGGATGAACGACCGGGCCGATGCGGAGAAGGCATTCCGCCAGACCGGCTGGCCGGGGCTGCGGGCCAGGCTCTTCCATTTCTATTTCCTGCTGCGCCGCCCGATGACGCTCGGCGTGCGCGGCCTGATTTACGACAGAGCGACCAACTCGGTCTTCCTCATCCGCCATACCTATGTACCAGGCTGGCAACTGCCGGGCGGCGGTGTCGAAGTGGGTGAGACACTCGAGGAAGCGCTGATCCGCGAGCTTGCGGAGGAAGGCAACATCGCGCTGACAGGCCCGCCAGTGTTGAAGTCGATGCATTTCAATCGCCGATCGAGCAAGCGCGACCATGTCGGCCTCTATCTTGTCGAAACGTTCAACCAGACCATGCCGAAACTGCCCGATCACGAGATCGCCGAAGCGGGTTTCTTTCCCATCGACCGGTTGCCGCAGGAGACGACACCCGCGACGCTCCGGCGGATAGCGGAGATCTTCAGCGGCGAGCGGCCGTCGATTTACTGGTGATCACGCCGCCTTCCTGAACCTGCCCCGGTCATGCGGTGCGGCATAATCGAGCTCCGGTCCTACCGGAACGATCCCCGTCGGATTGATCGATTTGTGGCTGCCGTAGTAATGCGCTTTGATGTGATGCAGGTTGACCGTGCCCGCGACGCCGGGAACCTGATGGAGGTCACGCAGATAGTTCGACAGGTTCGGGTAGTCGGCGATGCGGCGCAGATTGCATTTGAAGTGGCCGACATAGACCGGATCGAAACGAACCAGCGTGGTGAACAGCCGCCAATCCGCCTCGGTGACGTGCTCGCCGGTCAGATAGCGTTGCCGCGACAGCCTCTCCTCGATCGTATCGAGCGCCGAGAACAATTCGCCGAACGCTTCCTCATAGGCTTTCTGCGTGGTGGCGAAGCCGGCGCGATAGACGCCGTTGTTGATCGCCGGATAGACCAGCGCGTTGATCCTGTCGATTTCCGCGCGCAGCGCCGCCGGATAGAAGTCGAGGCCCGCGCCGCCCCATTCGTCGAAGGCGGAATTGAGCATGCGGATGATCTCGGAGGATTCGTTGTTGACGATGGTCTCTTGCCTCTTGTCCCACAGCACCGGCACCGTCACACGGCCTGAATAGGCCGGATCGGCCTTGGTATAGACCCGGTGCAGGAAGTCGAGGCCATAGAGCGTATCGCCGGTGGCGCCGTCCTCGGCTTTGAAGGTCCAGCCGTTTTCGCCCATGAAATGATGCACCACGGAGACCGAAATGATGCTCTCGAGCTTCTTCAGCGCACGGAAGATCAGGGTACGGTGCGCCCAAGGGCAGGCGAGCGAAACATAAAGGTGATAGCGGCCGGGTTCCGCCTTGAAGCCGCGCGTCCGGCCTTGCGCAGGAGCACCGTCGCGCGTCACCCAGTCGCGCCATTGCGATTGCGCCCGCACGAACCTGCCGCCGCTGCTGGCTGTATCGTACCAGTTGTCCTGCCATCGGCCCTCGATCAGCAATCCCATGCAAATCTCCCTGCGGTTTGAAAATATCTAAGCTGACGGCCGGGTTGGCGAAGCCCTCAGGCGTTGAACAGTTCGTCAAACGACGAACAGTTCGCCGGATGACGCGAAGAAACACAAAATGCGCCGATTGCAGCGGCACAAAATTGGTGCTAGCGGAGGCGCCCATGTTCGACTTTGCCTCGATCCGGTTCGACCGACGACGAAAGGGCGCCCGCGCTTAGAAAGCGCTGACTGGCGAACGCTGCCGCTTTGCAGCACTCCTTCCTCGCATACCCGGAACGCAAAGACCATGAGCCTTGCCGACGTGAAATACCTGCCGGAAACCCCGGCGCATGATGCTGAAATCGAAGCCATCAACGACGAGGCCTTTGGCCCGGGTCGTTTCGTGCTTGCCGCCTACAAGATCCGCGAGTCGGGCGGGCATGACCGCTCGATGTCCTTTGTCGCCGTCAAGGACGACACGGTCATCGCTTCCGTGCGCATGACGCGCGTGGCCGCGGGCGCCGGACGCGCCATGATGCTCGGCCCGCTTGCCGTGCGTCCCGCCTTCAAGAATCTCGGTATCGGCCGTAAGCTGGTCGCGATCGCGCTGGAGGCGGCCAGGAAGGCTGGCGCGCCAGCCGTCATCCTGGTTGGCGACGAGCCATATTATGGGCCGCTCGGCTTCAAGCGCTTTCCGCGCGGGCAGATCACCATGCCGCGCCCGGTCGATCTCGACCGGCTGCTGCATCACGAGATCAAGGCCGGCGCCATTGCCCGCTTTGCCGGTGATGTCTGCCACGCCAGCATGGCGCGGGTTGCCGAATTTGCTCCGGCCTTAGCCCGTCCGGCCGCCCATGCGCAGTCGTCGATCGACCCGGCTATTGCGGTTGCGC
Organism: Alphaproteobacteria bacterium; assembly: GCA_017308345.1. Classification (GTDB taxonomy): domain Bacteria; phylum Pseudomonadota; class Alphaproteobacteria; order Rhizobiales; family Rhizobiaceae; genus Mesorhizobium. The sequence continues at coordinate 4,511 of JAFKFE010000372.1, forward strand.
CTCCTTTGCGCGCCTCGTAGCATAATTCGAAACCCTGAGAGGCTTGCATGAACCCGAACGGCCAGATCGCGATCGTCACCGGCGGGGGATCCGGCCTGGGAGAGGCGACGGCGCGCGCGCTTGCGGCCAGGGGCGCCCGTGTCGCCATCCTCGACGTCGGCATCGAGCGCGCGGCGAAAGTCGCGGCCGATATCGGCGGCATTGCCGTCCAATGCGACGTCAGCAGCGGCGACAGCGCCACCACGGCGATCGCCGAAGTGGCTGGAAAGCTTGGCGAGCCGCGCATCCTGGTCAATTGCGCCGGCATCGCCATCGGCGTGAAGACCATCGGCAAGGATGGACCGCATCCGCTCGACCAGTACCGCAAGGTGATCGAGATCAACCTGATCGGCACCTTCAACATGATCCGCCTCGTCGCCGACCGGGCGGCGAAACTCGATCCGCTGGAAGGCGGCGAGCGCGGCGTCATCGTCAACACCGCCTCCGTCGCCGCCTATGACGGCCAGATCGGCCAGTCGGCCTATTCTGCTTCCAAGGGCGGCGTCGTCGGCATGACGCTGCCGGTGGCGCGCGATCTGGCGCGATCCGGCATTCGCGTCTGCACCATCGCGCCCGGCATCTTCAAGACCCCGATGATGGCCGGCATGCCGCAGGAGGTGCAGGATTCGCTCGGCGCTTCCGTGCCCTTCCCGCCCCGGCTCGGCGAGCCGTCGGAATATGCGGCACTTGCCCTCCACATCGTCGAGAACCAGATGCTGAACGGCGAGACCATCCGCCTCGACGGCGCCATCCGCATGGCGCCGAAATAGGCGCGGGATGACTGGCTCGCCGACAGGCGCCGGTGTTTCCACCGAAAGGACCGGCCCGCTCGCCGGCTTGAAAGTCATCGAGATGGCCGGGCTCGGCCCCGTGCCGCTTGCCGCCCTGATGTTGTCCGAAATGGGCGCCGAGGTGTTGCGCATCGAACGCGCCGATGCCGGCCAGCGGTTCCTGAGCCTGCCGGAGGAATACGACCTCGACCGCCACGGGCGTTCCATCCTCAAGCTCGACCTGAAGCGTGCGGCGGGCGCGGAGCTGTTGCTGCGGCTCGCGGCATCGGCCGACCTGCTTGTCGAAGGTTTCCGCCCCGGCGTGATGGAGCGGCTCGGCCTCGGACCCGATGTGCTCTTCGAACGCAATCCGGGACTGATCTATGGCCGCCTGACCGGATTCGGCCAGGACGGGCCGCTGTCCGGCCGAGCCGGGCACGATATCACCTATCTCGCCTATACAGGCCTGCTGCATGCGATCGGCAGGAAGGACGCGCCGCCCGTGCCGCCGCTCAATCTCGTCGCGGATCAGGGCGGTGGCGCCATGATGCTCATCGCCGGCGTGCTCGCCGCTCTTTTCCAGCGTTCGCTAACCGGAAAGGGCCAGGTGGTCGATGCCTCGATGATCGAGGGTGCCTCGATGCTCGCGGCGCCGATCCACTCCTACATGGCGGCGGGTCTGTGGAGCGACAGGCGCGGCGAGAACCTGCTCGATTCCGGCGCGCCTTTCTACGACACCTATGAGACGGCGGACTCAAGGCACATTGCCGTCGGCTGCCTCGAACCGCGCTTCTTCGCCGAATTCGCCAGGCTGCTGCCGCTCGCCGGGCATTTTGTCGGCGGCCAGTACGACAGATCATCGTGGCCGGCGATGCGCGCCGCCATCGCCGGCCGGGTCAAGGAGAAAACGCGCGACGAATGGGTCGGGCTTTTCGCCGCGACCGATGCCTGCGTGGCGCCGGTGCTGTCGATGGTCGAAGCCAGGAGCCATCCGCACAATCGCGCCAGGCAGAGCTTTGTGAAGTCCGGCCGGTTCGAGCGCCCGGCGCCGGCGCCGCGTTTTCCGCCAGGCCCGCGAGTGCTCGCCGCAACGCCCGCCGCCGGTGGCGCGCCCGCGAGCATGTTGGCCCGCTTCGGCTTGAGCGAAGAGGAGATCGGAGCCCTTGCAGAGACGGGTGTACTCGGCCGATAACCGGACAACAGAAATCAACTTATCCCTGGTGAGCTTGTGACCGAGTCGAAAAAAGATGTCATTCGCCAGACCGACGCCGAGTCGATCAGGCTGGCGAAAACCCTGATCCGAGCGGCGCGTTTCGGCGCGCTGGCGGTGATCGAGCCCGGCACCGGCGCGCCGCTGGCCAGCAGGGTTGGCGTCGCCACCGATATCGACGGCGCGCCGCTGATCCTGATCTCGATACTGTCCGCGCATACCGCTGCGCTTGTCGCCGATCCGCGCTGCTCGCTGCTGCTTGGTGAACCCGGCAAGGGCGACCCGCTGGCGCATCCCCGCATCAGCCTGGCATGCCGTGCCCAAAGGCTGGAGCGGGGCTCGGCCGACCAGGTCCGCGCCGAACGGCGCTACCTCAACCGCAATCCGAAAGCGAAGCTCTATGCCGGGCTCGGCGACTTCTCGTTCTTCCGGCTCGAACCCGAGCGCGCCAGCCTGAATGGCGGCTTCGGCAAGGCCTATCTTCTCGACCGCGATGATTTCGTCAGCGGCGGCGCCCTTGTCGAGGAGTTGGCCGGAAGCGAACAATCCGCGCTGGATCATATGAACGCCGACCATCGCGACGCGATTGCCCTCTATGCCCGTCACTTCGGCCGCGCCGCGGGCGACGGCTGGATCGCCATCGGCTTCGATGCCGATGGCATGGATCTCGCCACCCCGGACGCGACCTGTAGGGTCTTCTTTCCCCGGCCTCTCCAGACCGCAAGCGAGTTGCGTTCGGTGCTTGTGGAGATGGCCAGGACAGGACGCGCGGCAGAGCAAGAACGATAGTTGATCGTAAGCTGGCGAAAGCAACGCTTGAGATTTGAACGAAATGATCTACCTTCGTTGTGACGCTGATTCAGCAGCGCCCATCGACATCTGAACATTGTGGAATCAGGCGCCATTGCCCCCTGGCGCCAGGATGAGCCAAGACCCTTGGGGGATCCATGACCTCAAATAGACTGATCGCCAATGCGGAATCGGCGGCCGCGTTTCTCACTCTCATGGGCAACGAGAAGCGCTTGTTGATCGTGGCCTATCTGATCGATGGTGAAATGTCGGTAGGCGCCATCGCCGAGAAGGTGCAACTCAGCCAGTCCGCGCTGTCGCAGCATCTCGCCAAGCTGAGGGCGCTCGATCTCGTCGAGACCCGGCGCGACCGCCAGATGATCTACTATTCCTGCAAATCCGAAGCGGCGCGCGAGTTGCTGCATATGCTGGAAGGCATTTTCGGCGAAGGCGACCTTTCCCAGATGGCCTACCGGTTGCGCCGCGCCGGGGCTTGACCCGCGGCTCCAGTCGCCCATTACCTCGCCGACCAGTCTTCGGCGAGGCCAACATGAACCTCATCCCCATCGACGATCCGCGGGATCCGCGCG
>JAFKFE010000373.1 GCA_017308345.1 Alphaproteobacteria bacterium
TCGACCCAGGCGGCCAGCGCCTTGCGCGCGTCCGGGCCGAAATAGCCCTTCGGCTCGCCCGCATAGAAACCTTCGCTCTTCAGCGTCGTCTCGATCGCGACGCGGATCTCGTCGGGCAGCGCCTTGCCGATGCCGACCAGGTTCTCATCGTCGAGGCCGGCCGGCGCCTCGCGAAACGCGTCCATCACGGCGGCGGCGACCGCCGCCGTTCCGGCGCTGGAGGCCGGCCCGGAAAACAGGCCGCTCAGTTCGATGTCGGCGCCGCCGCCGAATACACCGGCGCCCATCCTGCCGATGCCGTCATTGTAGAGCGCGATGCGGTCGGTGATGCCTTCGCGCAACGTCATCAGGTGGTCGAAACTGTCGAAGGTGAAGGCATTGGCGAGTTTGCTTTTTGCCGTCAGCGAGCCCAGCCGCGCGGCTTCGCGCCAAGCATGCAGGCGCTCGCGCGGGTTCTTGTCGACACCGAGACCATCGTCATAGGCGTCGCCCAGCAGCACCATCGCCTCGACGCTACCGAGATTGGCGGCGTTGATCAGCATCGCCGTCGCTTTCTGGTCATCCTGCGGATAGACCACGCCTTTGCGCAGCAGCTTCGCCTGCAGCAGATAGGCCTGTCGCTCCTTCCTTGCCTCGCCGTCGTCGATCAGAGCCTTCAATTGATCGTCGCTCAGGCCGTCTTCGCGGCGCGACGGTCGATAGCTGGTCGAATCGAGATTGGCATATTGCGTCGAGGCGTAGAGCCAGAGCGCGTCGCGGTCGCCCGCGTCCGCCAGCGGCTTCAGCATGGCGCGCGCCGCGTCCTCGTTCTTGAACCGCTGATCATCCGACAGTTGCAGCCGCGCCAGCGCCAACGCGGCACCTGGCTCGCCGGCCTCGGCGCCGTCGCTCAGGCGCTCGACCAACCGGTCGGGGTTGTCGATCTGGACGCCGTCATAGTCGGGAAGCAGCTTCGCAAGCCTGATGCCGGCGTCGAGGTCCCAGGAGGCATTGAGCAGCCGGATCGCCTCGCGCGGCTGGCGTCCGACGAACTTGCCGTCCAGCAGCAGGCCTGCGAGCAGCGGCCCGGCCTCGGCGACGTTCTTGGTGGCCGCGCGCAGCATGGCGATGGCGCGCTTGCCGTCCGCCGGGCCGTCTTCGCCCTTGGCCAGCATGTCGGCCAGCATCGGCACGGCATACTGGTCACTGCCGACGCGCGCCTCCAGCAACTGCCTCGCCCTGGTCGCGTCCTGCCGCGTGCCGCGGCCGAGCCGCAGCGCCTTTATGTAGGCGAGCAGGGATGGCTCGGGCCCGCCGGTGCCTGCCCCGGAATCCGCTTCAACGGCTTGAAAGGCCTTTTGCTGTTCCTCGCCGGTGAAACCGTCATTCTCCAGCACCGTCCGCGCGATCAGCAGCGGCATGGCGTTGCGGAGCTGGCTGTCCCATTCGCCGGGCGAGGGACCCTGGGCCGGCGCGTCGACGATGCGCCGCGCGGTCTCGACCAGCTTGTGCGCGTCGCGGCGCAGCAGCGGCCCATCGATATACTGACGCAGCAGCGTCTCAAGCGCCGTGAGATGACCGGCGGCGCCGGCCTTCTGCAAGGCATCGAGCGCCATCGCCCGCGTGACCGGCGGCGGCCCGGCATCGGCGCCGTCATGCCGATGCACCGAATAGACCTCGTAGAGCAGATAATTCGCCTCGGGGCTGCCGCCGTCGGCGAGCAGCTTGATCTGCGGGAGGAGAAAGACCAGTCCCGCCTGGTTGAGCGCGACCTGCACTCTCAGCCATTCAAGCGTCAGCCGCTTTTCCTGCGGCGCGCCGAGCATCGCCGCCTGGCATTTGTCGGCCAGGCTCTTGAGCTTGCCGAGGTCGAAATCCTGCGGGAAGAGCTCGCCATACTGGATCGGCGGCGCCTTGGCTTCGGGATCGAGCGGCACGGAAGCGCCCCGGTCGCAGACACTGATCGCCTCGGCGAGCGCGGCCTTCTTCGCCGCGTCTTCGGGTTTGTCGGGAGAGGCCTGGGCCGCGAAGGCAGCACCGGTAAGCGGCGTGAGCGCGAGGCAGGAAAGAACCAGGGCATGCACTGACCGCGGCAGCATGGACGTCCCCCCTCGGACACGGTTCGGGCGTAGCCGGACACTCAAGCCAAATTAGCACATCGCACAAGTGATGATGAGTGTGGCGCTTCACATTCGCGCGCGCCGCCGGCGACTGCGGCGTGCTTGGCAATTTGGCCCAAATGGCCCCGGTCGCGCCCGCCAGTTCCGGCGTCCATAGAGACGCCGGTCTCCAATGACACGGGAGGATCTCGTGGCCTGGATATCGGAACGCCAGCATGGATGCTGAAGCTCGACGGCGCCGGCTGAATCACTTTGCCAGGGCGGCGTGCTAGAGAATTGTATCGACTCAGCCTTTCGACAGGATCGCCATGCCGCAACTGCTCAGGATAGCCATCGCCGGTGCGCTCGGCCGCATGGGCCGGCAGATGACGGAGGCCGTCGTTGCCGATCCGCGGCTGGAGCTCGTCGGCCGCTTCCGTCGGCCCGGCGGCCCGGGCGAGGGACTGGTCGAGCGCGACACGGCGCTTTCGCTTGCCGATGTGGTCATCGACTTCACCACGCCGGCGGCCTCCGCCGAACTGGCGAGGGCCTGCGCCGCGCGCGGCGGCCCGGCGCTGGTCATCGGTTCGACAGGCTTCGGTGCCGCCGAACTGGAGACAATCGCGGGGGCGGCAAGGAAGATCGCCATCGTGCGCTCCGGCAGCTATTCGCTCGGGCTCAACATGCTGACCGGGCTGGTCGAGCGGGCGGCGCGGGCGCTTGGCCCTGGCGATTGCGACATCGAAATCCTCGAAGCGCATCACCGTATGAAGGTCGACGCGCCGTCCGGCACCGCGCTGATGCTGGGCGAGGCGGCCGCGCGTGGACGCGGCGTCGAACTCGACGATGTGGCCAAGCGCGCCCGCGACGGCGTCGTCGGCCCGCGCCCCGCCGGCGAGATCGGTTTTGCCGTGCTGCGCGGCGGCGGCATCGTCGGTGAGCACAGCGTGAGCTTCCTTTCCGAAGGCGAGACGCTCACGCTCTCGCATGCCGCCGGCGACCGCTCGATGTTCGCGCGCGGCGCCATCGCGGCGGCGCTCTGGGTCGCCGGACGGCAGCCGGGCGAATACGACATGCATGACGTGCTTGGTTTCGGGGCCATGTGAGCTGCCCATGTTGACGGAATTCGTTCAAACGGCCGTCAAAATGGCTGAAAGCCAGCTGAAAGCTTGGCCGTGCCATGACGAGTCACGGCGTTTGCCGTGACCGGTCCAGGAGGGGCCGGCAAGGAGGAAATGCGGCGCGGCTCGTACGGCGCGTCGCCCACGTGGAGGAAGTTACGTGACCGGTTTCATCTCTAAACGCGCCCTGCGTTCCGCTTTGCTGACGCTTGCCACGGTTGCCGCGGGCGCCACGACGGCATCTGCCGCCGACAAGATCTCGATCATGGTCGGCGGCTACGAAAAGCAGATCTACCTGCCGGCGAAGCTCGCCGAGGCGCTCGGCTATTTCACGGATGAGGGCCTCGACGTCGAGCTTCTCAACGAACCGGCCGGCGTCGACGCCGAGAACGAGATGCTGGCGGGCGCCGTGCAGGGCGTGGTCGGCTTCTATGATCACAGCATCGACCTGCAGGCCAAGGGCAAGTTCGTCGAATCGGTGGTGCAGTTCAGCCCGGCGCCGGGCGAGGTCGAGCTCGTCTCGGCCAAGCCTCCCGAGATCAAGTCTCCGGCCGACTTCAAGGGCATGAGCCTGGGTGTCACCGGCCTCGGCTCCTCGACCAACTTCCTGACCGAATATCTGGCGGTGAAGAACGGCCTGAAGCTTGGCGAATTCACCTCGGTTCCGGTGGGCGCAGGCAACACCTTCATCGCGGCCATGCAGCAGGACAAGATCCAGGCCGGCATGACCACGGAGCCGACGATCAGCCGGCTGCTAAAGACAGGTGAGGCGAAGGTTCTTATCGACATGCGCACGATGGAGGGCACCAAGGCCGCGCTCGGCGGCACCTATCCGGCTGCCTCGCTCTACATGCAGACCGAATGGGTCGACGCGCACAAGGACACGGTGCAGAAGCTGGCCAACGCCTTCGTCAAGACGCTGAAGTTCATAAACACCCACAGCGGCGCCGAGATCGCCGCGAAGATGCCGAAGGATTACTATGTCGGCGACGAGGAAGGCTACGTGAAGGCGCTCGACGCTGGCAAGGGCATGTTCACCCCTGACGGCGTGATGCCGGAAGGAGGCCCGGAGACGGTGCTGACCGTGCTGTCGGCCTTCAAGAAGGAACTGCAGGGCAAGCAGATCGACCTGTCGAAGACCTACACCACGGAATTCGTCAAGAACGCCAAATAGCCATTACAGCCGGCGCGATGTCCAAGACCGGACATCGCGCCCGTATCAGCCCTGTTTGTGTCCGGCGACGCGCGCATATGGCGATCGCGCGGCCCTTGGAGTGTTTTCACCATGGCAGTCGACAAGAGCGCTCCGGCGATAGAACTGATCAATGTGAGCCGCCGCTTCCTCTCCCCCACCGGCAAGTCGCTGACGGCGATCCGTGATTTCACCATGACGGTGGAACGCGGCGAGTTCGTCGCCGTCGTCGGCCCGACCGGCTGCGGCAAGTCGACGACGCTCAACCTCGTCACCGGGCTCGCCAGCCCGAGCGCTGGCGAGGTCCGTGTCATGGGTGCGCCCGTCAAGGGCATCGACCCGTGCATCGGCTTCGTTTTCCAGACGGACGCGCTGTTCCCGTGGCGCACAGTCATCGAGAATGTGATGGCCGGGCCGTTGTTTCGCGGAAAGCCGAGGGCCGCGGCCCAGGCTTCGGCGCGCGATTGGCTGGCGCGCGTCGGCCTGGCGCGCTTCGAGCACCACTATCCGCACCAGTTGTCGGGCGGCATGCGCAAGCGCGTGGCGCTCGCCCAGACCTTCATCAACGGTCCGGAGATCCTGCTGATGGACGAGCCGTTCTCCGCGCTCGACGTGCAGACCCGCGTGCTCATGCATGAGGAGCTCTTGCGCCTGTGGTCGCAAGCGAAGGCATCCGTTGTCTTCGTCACCCATGATCTCGAGGAAGCGATCGCGCTGGCCGACAAGGTCTATGTGCTGACCGCCGGGCCGGCGACCGTGAAGTCCGTCTACACGATCGACCTTCCGCGCCCGCGCGTCGTCGCCGACATCCGCTACGAACAGAGCTTCATCGACTATTCGCGCACCATCTGGGCCGACCTCAAGGAAGAGGTCGAGACCAGCTATGCGCGCGCGGCCGCGTGAGCAGGGAGGCCGATCATGACAGACGCCACCATCAACATCCCCAGCGCGAGCTTCAAGCCGGGAACCTCTGACGCCGAGATCGAGGCGGCGGCCGCAAGGGCGGCCGCGCACCGGCGCCACACCGTCATCTTTTGGCGGCTGGCCATCCTGATCGTCTTCCTCGGCTTATGGGAGATCGCCGGACGCATGGCCTGGATCGATCCCTTCTTCTATGCCACTCCGAGCGCGATCGCCGCGCGGCTCTATGAATGGGCCACCGAGGGAACATCGGAAGGGCCGCTCTGGTATCACCTCTATGTCACCATGGAGGAATCGGTGCTGGGCTTCGTCACGGGCTCGGTCGCCGGCATCGTCATCGGCGTCGCGCTCGGCCGCAACCGGATGGCCGCAGACATCTTCTCCATCTACATCAAGGTGATCAATTCCATCCCGCGCGTCGTGCTGGCGCCGATCTTCATCATGATCCTCGGCCTCGGCCTTTCCTCCAAGGTGGCGCTGGCTTTCGTCATGGTGTTCTTCGTCGTGTTCCACAACGCCTTCCAGGGCGTGCGCGAGGCGGACCGGGCGATGATTGCCAATGCGCGTATCCTCGGCGCCTCCAACTGGCAGCTTACGCGCTCGGTGATCGTGCCCTCTGCCATGAGCTGGATCTTCGCCAGCCTGCATGTCAGCTTCGGCTTTGCCATCATCGGCGCCATCGTCGGCGAGTTCGTCGGCTCCCGCTACGGCATCGGCCTCCTGATCAACATAGCCAAGGGCTCGTTCGACGCGGCCGGCATGTACGCTGCAATCGTGATCATCATGGTGGTTGCGCTCGGCGCCGAGTACCTGATGACGCTGGTCGAGAACAGGCTGGCGAAGTGGCGGCCGCAGCCGCTGCACGAGACCCAGTGAACCCGTCGCGGTTGTAAGGGGCTCTAACCGCCAGCCAGCGGCAGGCGCACCTCGACCATAAGCCCGCCGGCC
>JAFKFE010000374.1 GCA_017308345.1 Alphaproteobacteria bacterium
ACGCTCGTCGGCGCAGCCGTCATGACGTCTCAAAAGACAGGGGCCGCTCCTCTTTCGAAGAGCGGCCCCGGGGCATCGTTCGATGAACGGTCTTGTATGGCCGGCTACTCAGCCGCCTCATACCCCGCGATGCCCTTGATCTCGAGGAAATCCTCCAGACCGTATTCGGCGTATTCGCGGCCGTTGCCGGACTGCTTATAGCCGCCGAAGGGCAGGCCCACGTCCCAGGTCGGGTAGTTGATGTAGACATTGCCGGAGCGCATGCGGGCGGCCACGTCGCGCGCCTTCTCGATGTCCTTGGCCTGGATGTAGGAGGCCAGGCCGTAGACGGTGTCGTTGGCCTGCTCGACCGCCTGCTCGACCGTGTCGTAAGGCATGATCGACAGCACCGGCCCGAAGATCTCCTCCCTGGCGATGCGCATGTCGTGCGTGACGTTGGCGAAGACGGTCGGGCGGACATAGTAGCCGCGGTTGAGCTCGGCCGGACGGCCTGGGCCACCGGCGACCAGAGTAGCGCCCTCGTCGATGCCGCTCTGGATCAATCCTTGAATCTTGTCGAACTGGATCTGGCTGACCACCGGGCCGAGCTTCGAGGTGGGCGCGTCGGCCGGGCCGACGGTGAATTTCTCCGCCGCCTTCTTCGCGTAGCCGGCCGCCTCGTCGTGACGGTCGCGCGGCACGAACATGCGGGTCGGCGCGTTGCAGGACTGGCCGCTGTTGCCGAAGCAGCCGGCGACGCCCTTGGTGACGGCCCGCTCCAGATCGACATCGGGGAACAGGATGTTGGCCGACTTGCCGCCGAGCTCCTGATGAACGCGCTTGACCGTGTCGGCCGCCGCCTTGGCGACCAGGATGCCGGCGCGGGTCGAACCGGTGAAGGACATCATGTCGACGTCCGGGTGGCTGGCCAGCGCCTGGCCGACGCCCGGGCCATCGCCGTTGACGAGATTGAAGACGCCCTTCAGCACGCCGGCCTCGTCGATGATCTCGGCGAAGATGATGGCGTCGAGCGGCGCGATCTCGGATGGCTTCAGCACCATGGTGCAGCCGGCGGCAAGCGCTGGGCCGACCTTGCAGGTGATCTGGTTGAGCGGCCAGTTCCACGGCGTGATCAGGCCGACGACGCCGATCGGCTCTTTCACAATCAGCGAGGAGCCCTTGACGTGGCGGAACTGGAAGGTCTTGAGCACCTCGGCCATCTTCTCCAGATGCGCCAGCCCGATGCCCACCTGGCTGTCCAGCGCCATCTGGCGCGGCGCGCCCATCTCGCGCGAGACCGCGAGCGCGAGGTCCTTGCTGCGCTTCTTGTAGATTTCGATGACGCGGTTGAGGATATCAAGCCGCTCCTCGACCGATGTGAAGCCGAAGCTGGCGAAGGCGCGCTTGGCCGCCGCCACCGCCTTGTCGACATCGGCCTTGGAGCCGAGCGAAATCTGCGCGAAAGCGTCTTCGTTGGAGGGATCGATGACGTCGAGCGTTTTCGGCACGACGGGATCGACCCAGGCGCCATCGATATAGAATTGCAGATTGTGTGACATGGTCTCGCTCCCTGGGGGCCGCTCTTGCTCGATTGTGGTGAGGTTGTCGTCGTATACCGTCAGAGATAACGATGCGACATATCTTCTGTCAAACGCAAGCGCCGCCGATTGAGCCAGCGCATCCTTGTCTTGGCGCGGCGGCCGATCACGCCAACCTCTTGCTCATGTAGACGGTCGTTCCGTTCATGAACGGCTCCTCGCGGTCGATCGCGTAGCCGTGCCGGCGATAGAGCCGTACATTAGCCTCGAACGCCCCATTGGTCAGCAGGCGAAGTTCGCGGCATCCTGTCTCGACAGCCTTGCGCTCGGCGCGGTCGAGGAGCCTGCGCCCGATTCCCCTGCCCTGCGCTTCAGGCGCCACGGCAACATTCTCGATCCAGATATGGTCGTCATGCGCCATGGTTTCGATCAGACCGACGATGCGGCCGTCCTCGATGGCGAGATCGAAATGGTGCTCCTCAAGCGCCTTGTCATAGTCGGCGCGCATCGGCAACGGTTCGCGGCCAATCACAGGCACCCATTTGGCATAGGCCGCGCGGACGATGGCCTTGACCGCGGCGGCGTCCGCCGGCGCCGCCGGCCGAAATCCGATGGAAGAAACGACGCTCATTGAAACACTCCAAAATGTAAAAACCCCCGCCGATCTTTGCGATGGGCGGGGCTGGGGATGGACGGACCGGATGACTTTTCTAGCCGGCCCTTGTTTCCACGCAATCAGCTTGCCGCTCCTTCGAACGGCGGCGTCGCTGCAAGTTTGCGCAAAGGGCGGTCATGGCGCGAAGCTGGACCCGGAGCCAGGACGCTGTCAAGCCGGCCATGCCGATATGAAGGCGTCTTGCCCCTTTCCGACGCAATACTGTCATGCATTCTGATCGTTCTGAAAATTCGATCATTCTGACCAGAATAATTCGTTGGAAAGATTGATCCTGGAATGGCATTCCGGCAGCGAAAGCACCCGGAGAATTCAATTGTCCTTCCTGCCCGTCACCGTGAACGAACTTCCAAACGACCTCACCCAGGCCGGCAAGAGCCCTGCCCCGACCTCGACCGGCATCGTGCCGGGACTGGTACTGGTGGCTATGATCACGGCCGTCGCCTATTCGGCGCGCGGCTTCTCCGGCCTCACCTTGTTCAGCCCGATGATCCTCGCGGTCGTCGCCGGCATGGTCTATTCCAATGTGCTTGGCCTGCCCGGCCACGCCAGGAGCGGTATCGCCTTTTCGCAAAAGCGCCTGCTGCGCTTGGCCATTGTGCTGCTCGGCTTCCAGCTCACGCTCGGACAGGTGGCGGGTATCGGTATCGGCGGCATCGGCATCGTCGCCGCCGCGCTCGGCGCCACCTTCCTCTTCACCGTCACGCTCGGCCGGCTGATCGGCGTCGACCGCAAGCTTGCGCATCTGATCGCGGCCGGCACCTCGATCTGCGGCGCCTCGGCGATCGTCGCCACCAACATCGTCACCGACGCGCGCGACGAGGACGTCACCTATGCGGTTGCCGCGATCACGCTGTTCGGAACCGTCGCCATGCTCGGCTTTCCATTGCTCGCGCCGGTTCTCAAGCTCGACCAGCATGCGTTCGGGCTCTGGGCGGGAGCGTCGATCCATGAGGTGGCGCAGGTGATCGGCGCCGGCTTCCAGAACGGCACGCTTGCCGGCGAAACGGCGACCGTCGCCAAGCTGACGCGTGTCGCGATGCTGGCGCCAGTGGTGATCGCGCTCGGCCTGATGGCGCGCCGCGGCGGCGCCGACGCTTCAGGCGCCAGGCCACCAATGCCCTGGTTCGTCGCGGCCTTCGTCGTGGTCGTGGCGCTGAACAGCCTTGTCGCGATTCCGAGCCAGGTCCATTCAGCGGTCGCCCTGGCCGCGCAGGTGATGCTGACCATGGGGCTCGCCGCCATGGGCCTTCAGGCCGACATTTCCCAGTTGCGCTCGCGCGGCCTGCGGCCCCTGATGCTGGCCTGCTCGGCCTTCATCTTCATCGCCGCCTTCAGCCTGGTGCTGGTAAGGTTCGCATGAGATTGCGGTGAGGCCTCCCCACCGCAATCCCATATGCCTTATTCCTCGTCATCGTCCTCGAACGAGCTCGCCGCAACGTAGATCGCGGCGAGCTTCTCGATGCCGGCCTGGTCTTCCTTGTCGAAGCGGCCGGGCAGCGGGCTGTCGAGGTCGAGAACGCCGAAGGCGCCATCGGCATCGCGCAACAGCACCACCAGTTCCGAACGCGAGTCGGCGTCGCAGGCGATGTGGCCGGGAAACTCATGCACGTCCTTGACCAGCATCGACATGTCGAGCTCGATGGCCTTGCCGCAGACGCCCTTGCCGACGGCGATGCGCACGCAGGCCGGCTTGCCCTGGAAGGGCCCGAGCACCAGCTCGTCCTCGGAGGCGAGGAAATAGAAGCCGGCCCAGTTCAGGTCGGGCACCATCTGGTAGATCAGCGCGGCCGTGTTGGCGGCGTTGGCGATGGAATCGCCCTCGCCTTCCAGCAGCGCCTTCAATTGCGTGGCCAACTCCTTGTAGAAGGCCGGCTTGTTGCCTGTATCGATGGCGTTTGCCGCGAACATTTCGTCGTCTCCGTTGTAAGCCCGATCATTCGGCCTACAGGTTGCTATGCATCTTCATTAATTCCTGGACGGTTCTGACCGGCAGGAACAGTCGAAGTTCATTCGATGGCAGCGCGCTAAAGCCATGATCGACATAGAGCTTCTTTCTGCGCGCTACCTTGGCTGGATCGCCGCAATCCAGCACATCCAGCATGACAACAGCAATTCCGATCTGCTCGGCAACCCTCGCTATGCGCACCAGCGCGTCAAGTAAAAGATCGCCGCCATATCCGTTACCCGCGAATCGCAGGTCAACCCCCATCATGGACAAATAGGCCGCAGGAATGCTCCCATGTCCCGGCCGGGCTCTCGCATATCTGTGCGGCAGTTCGCTATAATCCACCGAATGCGAATTGATGGCGTAAAAGCCGATCAGGTCGTCGGCCGGGCTGAGCATTACGAAGACACGAACATTGTCGGCCTTGGAAAGCTTGTTGGCTGTCCTTTTGAAGAAATTATCGACCTGATCCACGCCGCAGGAAAAAGCCGTTCGATCATGCTTTTCAGGATCGAACGGCTCTATGGCATTGGCGACTTCGGGCTGCGGCGTCACTTGGAAATGACGGTCTTGGCATAGCGGGCAAACGACGCCCGCAGCCGGTCCGTCGGCTGCGGGGGATTGTCGATAGCCGCAAAGAAGGCAGCATGATCGACAGGCCGCAGAGCGGTGCGCTCATGAGCCTCTATCGTTTCCATGGCCGCCCTGTATGCAGCATTCATTGTGAAAACCGAGTCATCGACACCGGCAAGAGCTGCAGCTTGTTGAATGGCTTTCTTGATGCGCGGTTTCGTGCGGAAGTTCATCCGCTCGCTGCTGCGCTCCTCGATCTCTCGAATCTCATCTTGGACGGTTTCCATGTTTCACTCTCCTTCGCGCAGTTATGTACGTCGTATTGGCGTACAAATCAAGAAGCTGCACGAGTTGCGGATTGCGGCGGTAGCCGCAAATATCCGGGTCGTTTCTTCGTTGCAAGAGCACTCACGCGACCGATACAGTCCGGCCCCTGCGCCACCGAAACCGCCGTCGGGAGACAGCCTATCGTGACCTCCAGCCATTCCAGGACAACGAGAGCCAGGACGATCCGCATCGCCGCCGCGGTCATCCGCGACGACGACGGCAGGCTGCTTCTGGTGCGCAAGCGCGGCACCAGCGCCTTCATGCAGGCCGGCGGCAAGATCGAGCCGGGCGAGCAACCCGCCGCCGCCCTTGCGCGCGAATTGCGCGAGGAGTTGGGCATCCTCGTTGATCTCGGCGCGGCCTCGCATCTCGGCTCCTTCTCGGCGCCCGCCGCCAATGAGCCGGATGCCCGTGTCGAGGCCGAATTGTTCGAACTCTCCATAACAGGCGAGCCGGTTCCGGCGGCCGAGATCGAGGAGATGATCTGGCTGAACCCGGAGATGGCTCGCTGCATGGAGCTCGCGCCGCTGACGGCCAACATCGTGCTGCCGCGCTACGGCCGCCAGCCATGAGTTCACGCAGCGAGGCAAAACCGGCTGCGCGCGAAGTGCCCGTCACCTTCGCGGTGCTGGTCTTTCCCGGCTTTCCGATGATGGCGTTTTCCTCGGTCATCGAGCCGCTGCGCGCCGCCAACGTCCTTGCCAGGCGCGACTGCTATCGCTGGGTGATCGTCGGCGCCAACCAAGGCACGGTCGAGGCCTCCAACGGCGTCGTCATCCAGCCGGGCTTTTCGTCGGCCGACGCGCCGAAAGTCGACCGCATCGTAGTCTGCTCCGGCGGCGATGCCGACCATGTCGTGGCCGACGAGGCGATGAGCTGGATCCGCAAGAGCCTGCGCGGTGGAGCGCATATCGGCGCCGTGGCGGACGCGGCTTTCTTCCTGGCACGCGCGGGCCTGCTCGACGGCCACGCCTGCACCTTGCACTGGACCAGCCAGGCCGCCTTCACCGAGGCTTTTGCGGACATCGAGCTCAGGCGTGACCTGTTCGTCATCGACCGCAAGCGCTTCACCTCGGCCGGCGGCGTCGGCAGCCTCGACATGATGCTGGAGATCATCACGCGGGATTGCGGCGCCGAGATCGCGGCGGGCGTCGCCGAATGGTTCGTGCACTCGCCCTTGCGGTCCTCCGTCGACCGCAAGCTGATGCCGCT
>JAFKFE010000375.1:0-1831 GCA_017308345.1 Alphaproteobacteria bacterium
TGCTCCCAAACATCGACGCCAAGGATCGGCGAGCCGCCATGGACCAGCGGGTTCTCGCCATTCGGCGTCTTGGAAATCTCGAGCTTGCCGTTCTTGACCGAAACCCAGGCCCAGCCGGAACCGAACTGGGTGGTGCCTGCGGCGATAAAGTCCGCCTTGAACTTGTCATAGCCACCGAGGTCGCTGTCGACGGCCTTCTGCAGCGCGCCCGGCAGCTTGTTGCCGCCGCCGCCCTTCTTCATCCACTTCCAGAAATGGATGTGATTGTAGTGCTGGGCCGCGTTGTTGAAGAGGCCGGCATTCTTGCCGAAGGACTGCTTCACGACCTCTTCGACCGACAGGTCGCCCATTCCGGCCTCGGCGGCCAGTTTGTTGCCGTTGTCGACATAGGCCTTATGATGCTTGTCGTGGTGATACTCCAGCGTCTCCTTCGACATGTAAGGCTGCAGCGCCTCGTAGTCATAAGGCAAAGCGGGCAACTCAAAAGCCATGGATGATACTCCCTCGAGGAAAAAGTCCGGTGATACTACCGGGTTAAGATAGGTCTGGAATGGGTCGGGGCAACTCCGGAATGGAGCGCCGAGCGACTTTTAGAGCAATTCCTGGAAAAGTGTGAAACGGTTTTCCGTCCGGAATTGCGCAAAAATCAAAGAGCAGGAGCGGTTCGCCGTTTCCGCGAAGCGATATACCGCTCCAGCGGCTCAGGCGGCGGACGCCGAATGCGCCCAGTTCCAATAGAGCTCGCGCGCCTTCTTGGCCACGGGTCCGGGCTGCAGGTCGCGGTTCTCGATGCGCGTGATCGGCACGACCTTGGAATGGTTGCCGGTCGAGAATATCTCGTCCGCGTCGAGGAAATCGCGAACCGACAGCGTTTTCTCGGTGGTCTTGAAGCCGTAGTCGCCCAGCAGGTTGATGGCGCGCGAGCGCGTGATGCCCGACAGGAACGTGCCGTTCGGGGCCGGCGTCATCACATGGCCGTCCTTGACCAGGAAGTTGTTGGACGTGCCGGTCTCGGCGACATTGCCCAGCATGTCGAGCACCAGCGCGTTGTCGAAACCGCGGCTCTTGGCCTCCAGGATGGCGCGGCCGTTGTTGGGATAGAGGCAGCCGGCCTTTGCGTTGGTCGGCATGGTCTCGATCGTCGGTCGCCGGAACGGCGAGACGGTGACCGAGAAGCCGGCCGGCGAGATCATCGGCGATTCATAAAGGCACAGGCAGAAGCGGGTCGAATCCGGATCGGCCGGCACGCCCATGTAGCCGCCATGCTCGGCCCAATACATCGGTCTGATATAGACGGCCGTCTTGCCGTCGAATTTCTTCAGGCCGTCCCAGGTCAGACCGACGATCTCCGCGGCCGTCATCGAGGGTTTCAGGCCAAGTGCCGCCGCCGAGGCGTTGACGCGGGCGCAATGAAGATCGAGGTCGGGCGCCACGCCCTCGAACCAGCGGCCGCCGTCGAAGACGCTGGTGCCGAGCCACATGGCATGGCTGCGCGGTCCCAGTATCGCGACATTGCCCTCGTACCAATCGCCGTCCACATAGGTCCAAGTCGCGGTTTGCGCCGCTTCCGCCAGTGTCATGTTCGCCGTCCAGATCGATGATTTCAGGTCGTCATAGGACGATGCTTTGGCGGCCGGCGTCAACCGACATGGCCGAAAATCGTTGAGGCCAGCGGCACTTGACTGCAATCAGCGCTTGCGCGGCGCGCCGGTACACCGCAAAACTCCCGCCATGCACCATGCGGCCTATGTCTTCGACGCCTACGGCACGTTGTTCGACGTGCATGCCGCCGTGCGCCGCCATGCCGGCGAGATCGGCCCCGACGGCCAGC
>JAFKFE010000375.1:1850-8096 GCA_017308345.1 Alphaproteobacteria bacterium
AAATCTGGCGCGCCAAGCAGCTCGAATATTCCTGGGTCAGGACACTGATGGGTTCATACGCCGATTTCTGGCAGTTGACCGAGCAGGCACTGGATTTCGCGCTGCGCAAGGTGCCCTCGGCCGATCCGGCGCTGCGGACGAAACTGCTGGAGGCTTACTGGCGGCTCGACTGCTATCCGGAAGTGCCCGCCGTGCTGAAGGCGCTCAAGGCATCGGGCGCGAAGCTTGCCATCCTCTCCAACGGGTCGCCCGAAATGCTCGACGCGGCGGTCAAATCCGCGGCGCTCGACCAGATCCTCGACGACGTGTTTTCGGTCGATCAGGTCAAACGCTTCAAGACCGACCCCTCGGTCTACGACATGGTGGTCACCGGCTGGCGGCTCTATCCAGGCGCGGTGTCGTTCCAGTCGTCCAACCGCTGGGACATAGCGGGGGCCGCCAAATTCGGTTTCCGCACGGTCTGGATCAACCGGACCAGCCAGCCGGACGAATATCGCGACTTTCCGCCGGGGCTGATCCTGCCTTCGCTCGAAGGGCTGTTGGCGGAGGTCTGAGCCTTCTGTTGCTGCAGCGCAACAGCTGTGGCGCGGTCACAGCTTCGCCTTTTTCTGTCCACCCTCAGGCCAGAATTGGAACCGCCTATCGCGGCCGACTGTTATGAATGCCGCCGCCACCGTGCCCGCGCATTCATGTTTTCTTGCGAATTAAGACCTAGAAAAGGCAACCATGTCAGACGCTTCCTTCCGTATCAGCCGCCGCGGCTTCCTCAATTTCACAGCCCTTGGCGCTGCTTCGGCCGCCGTGTCCGCCTGCACCACGACCAGCGATCAAGGCCCCGCGCCCATCCAGACGCCACCGCCTCAGGCCCCTGTCGAGCCGCCGCTCGGCGACTACACGACGATGTACGGCGCGATGTCCGACAATGGCTTCGATCTGCCGGCCATCCCGGTGAACAAGATCGATCACAGATTCTTGCGCCAGATCGTTCCCGATCCGACCGGCCAGCGCCCAGGCACCATCGTCGTCGATACCACCGGCCACTTCCTCTATCTGGTGCGCGAGGGCGGCCAGGCGATCCGCTACGGCGTCGGCCTAGGCCGGGCCGGCTTCGAATGGTCGGGCGACGCGAAGGTGCAGTGGAAGCAGAAATGGCCGAAATGGACACCGCCGGACGAGATGGTGGCGCGCCAGCCGGAACTGACCCAGTACAGCGCCAAGAATGGCGGCATGCCCGGTGGCCTGAAGAACCCGCTCGGCGCGCGCGCGCTCTACCTCTTCCAGGGCAACCAGGACACGCTCTACCGCCTGCATGGTTCGCCCGAATGGTGGTCGATCGGCAAGTCGGTATCGTCGGGCTGCGTGCGCCTGATCAACCAGGACATCATCGACCTTTACGACCGCGTGCCAACGAAGACCCCGGTCATCGTGACGGCCAATGTCGGCGCGCCTGAAGAGGACATGCCGGAGCGCCAGGCCATTCCGATCGACAACGGCGTGCCGACGGGCTCGATCCTGCTCGGTCCGGTAAAGAAGCTCACCAACGAGATTTTCTGAGCCCGGGCTTTGGGTCAGCGGTGCTTGGCCGGAATAGCCGGCACCGCAACCGGATCGTGGCGAAAATCCATCATCCCGGCAGCCCGCATCGGCATGCCATGCCGTGCCGCTGGACCAGACGAAACTTTCAACGCTGGATGTTCTAAGCTGGCCAGGCTTCAGGCATTTTATGCGCAAGGAGTTTTGCCATGTACACACCGCCCGCCTTTCGCGACGACGACAAGGAAAACCTCACGGCCACAATCCGCGCCGCTCGGCTGGCAATTCTGGTCACCGCCACTACGGAAGGGCCGCTGGCGACGCCTTTGCCGCTTTTGCTCGACGAAAACGAGGGCGAGCATGGGGTGATCTACGGCCATGTCGCCAAGGCAAACCCGCAGTGGCGCGTGCCGCCGCTGGGCGATGGCCTGGCGATGTTCATGGGACCGGACGCCTATGTGACGCCGGCCTGGTATCAGACCAAGCAGGAAACCGGGAAAGTCGTCCCGACGTGGAACTATATCGCCGTCCACGCCCATGGGCCGATCGAATTCTTCGAGGATGCCGACAGGCTGCTCGAGGTGGTGACCCGCCTGACCAACCTGCATGAAGGCGAGCGTATCCTGCCCTGGGCCGTGTCGGATGCGCCGGCTGATTTCATCCAGTCGCAGTTGAAGGGTATCGTCGGCCTGCGCATGCCGATCGCGAAGCTCGAAGGCAAGCGCAAGATGAGCCAGAACCGCAGCGCGGCCGATCGCGCCGGTGTCGCGTCTGGCCTCTCATCGAGCGACCGGCCCTCCGACCGCGAGGTCGCGCCGCTCATTCCATTGTGACCCGCCAAGGTCTCGCCTGACGTCCGTCACCGCCCCCGGGCAAGGCTCCCCAGGATGCCGCGCACGATGGCGCGGCCGACGGACGAGCCGACCGAGCGCACCACCGACTTGATGGCAGCCTCGGTGACGGTCTGGCGGTTGGAAGAACGTCGTCTTCCTGTTCCCGACGCATCGTCGAAACCCGGAATGGTCCAGCGTGAACCGCCGCTGTTCTGCTGCTTTGCCTGCGCCTGGGCGTCCTGTGCTTCCTTGGCCCTCTTCTGCAGCATTTCGAAGGCCGATTCGCGGTCGACGACCTGATCGTACTGACCGGCGACCGGGCTCTCGGCGATGATCCCGCGACGCTCGTCCGCGGTGATCGGCCCGAGCCGTGAGGATGGCGGCCGGATCAGCGTGCGCTGGACCATGGCCGGCACGCCCTTGTCCTCCAGCATCGACACCAGCGCCTCGCCGGTGGCGAGCTGGGTGATCGCGGTGGCGCAGTCGAAATCGGGGTTGGGCCGGAAGGTCTCGGCGGCCGTGCGTACCGCCTGCTGCTCGCGCGGCGTATAGGCGCGCAGCGCGTGCTGGACGCGGTTACCGAGCTGGGCCAGAACCTTTTCCGGGATATCGAGCGGGTTCTGGGTGACGAAATAGACGCCGACGCCCTTGGAGCGGATCAGCCGCACCACCTGCTCGACGCGGTCGATCAGCACCTTCGGCGCGTCCTCGAACAACAGATGCGCCTCGTCGAAGAAGAAGACCAGCTTCGGCCGGTCGAGATCGCCGACCTCGGGCAGTTCCTCGAACAGCTCCGACATCAGCCAGAGCAGGAAGGTGGCGTAGAGCCTCGGATTCATCATCAGCTTGTCGGCGGCCAAGACGCTGATCGCGCCGCGGCCGTCGCGCGTGGTGCGCATCAGATCGGCGATGCGCAGCGCCGGCTCGCCGAAGAAGTTCGCGGCACCCTGCTGTTCCAGCACCAGGAGCGTGCGCTGGATGGCGCCGACGGAAGGTTTCGTGACGTTGCCGTAGCGCGCGCTAAGCTCGTCGGCTCGCCCGGCGATGTTGGCAAGCAGCGCTTGCAGGTCCTTCAGATCGAGCAGCAGCAGGCCCTCCTCGTCGGCGATGCGGAAGGCGATGTTCATGACGCCCTCCTGCGCCTCGGTGAGGCTCATGAGCCGCGACAGAAGCAGCGGCCCCATCTCCGAAACGGTGGCGCGGATCGGATGGCCCTGCTCGCCGAACAGATCCCAGAAGATGACCGGGAATTCCTGGAACTGGTAGGGATCGAGCTTCACTTCCGCGGCGCGCTTGACCAGGAAATCCTTGGCCTCGCCCATCATCGAAATGCCGGACAGGTCGCCCTTGATGTCGGCGCAGAAGACCGGCACGCCGGCATTCGAGAAGCCCTCGGCCAGGATCTGCAGGCTGACCGTCTTGCCGGTGCCCGTGGCGCCGGTGACGAGGCCGTGGCGATTGCCATAACGCAGCAGCAGCTCTTCCGCGCGCTGATAGGAATCGTCGGGCTTGCGGCTGGCGCCGATGAAGATGCTGGTATCGTCAGCCATATGTCCGGTCTCCGCAATCTGTTTCCGCTCAAAGGCCTCACCCGAGGTATAGTAACGCAAGCTGCATGCGGCAATGGCCAGCGTCGGGTTTGGGCGGTTTCGAATTTGGCCTTTGGCGCTTGCGGATTTTGCGCATGTTTGGCAATCGGTTAGGTGGCCGCGAGAGAACCGGCCTGATGGTGCATTGTGATATCCGGTTCCCGACCTTAGATTGGCTGGACCGGCTGATGCGGCCGAGAAGCGAGGAGAGCGATGGGCGCCGGCGCCTTGACCAGGGATGTCGACCTTCCGAACCCGGATGCCAAGCGTTGGCAGGCGCTGGCGGAAAAGGCGCTTGCCGGCGGTTCGTTCGAGGAAAAGCTCGTCTCGCATACCGATGACGGCATCCGCATCGAGCCACTCAGCCAGCGCTCGACGACCGCCGAGCCACTGGCGCGCGCAAATCCCACGGCGCCCTGGATCGTCAGCCAGCGCATCGACGACCCGGACGTTGCGCGGGCCAGCGCGCAAGCGCTGGAAGACATCGCCCAAGGGGCGACTGGACTCTCGCTTGTCTTCGAGGGCGCGCCGAACGCCTTCGGCCATGGCCTGCCGCGCACCGCGGAGGCGCTGGAGGCCGTGCTCGACGGGGTGCCGCTCAACCGCGTGCAGGTGCGTATCGACGCGCATCCCTGGAGCCGCGCCGTGGCCGACTGGCTGCTTGCCTTCCTGAGCCGGCGCCGCTCCGATCCGACCAAGCTCAACCTTTCCTTCGGCATCGACCCGGCGGCGATCTTCGCCGGAACCGGGCGGCTGCGCACCTCGATCGAGGCGCTGCAGGAATCGATGCCGCAGTCGCTGGCGCATTTCTTCTCGATGGGCGTGCCGGGCGTGCTGCTGGAGGCCGACGGCCGCGTCTTCCACAATGCCGGCGCCACCGAGGCGCAGGAACTCGGCACGATGATGGCGTCGGTCGTGTCCTATCTGCGGATGTTCGAAAAGGCGCGCCAGCCGCTCATCTACGCAGCACCCCATATCGGCTTCGCGCTCAGCGTCGACCAGGACCAGTTCCTGTCGATGGCCAAGGTGCGGGCGTTGCGCAAGCTCTGGGCGCGCGTCCAGGAGGCCTGCTCGATCCCGGCCTCGACCGCCAGCGTCCATGCCGAGACCTCCTATCGCATGATGACGATGGCCGACCCGGAGACCAACATCTTGCGCACCGCGATCGCGGGCTTCGCGGCGGCAGCCGGCGGCGCCGATTCGATCTCGATCCTGCCGCACACGATCGCGCATGGTCTGCCGGCCGGTTTCGCCCGCCGCGTCGCCCGCAACGCCCAGTTGATCATGGCCGAGGAGAGCCATGTCGGCTATGTCGCCGACCCCGCCAGCGGCTCGGGGGCGGTCGAAGCACTGACCGACGATCTTTGCGCCGTGGCCTGGGAAGAATTCCAGCGCATCGAAGCCGAGGGCGGCGTGCTCGCCAGCCTGCAGCAGGGCCATATCCAGAACCGCGTGCGGACGGCCGCCGCCAAGCGCAACGCGGCCTATCGGTCGGGGGAGCGCGGCATCGTCGGCACGACGCTCTATCGCGCGCCGAACGAGCGGCCGGTCGAGACACTGCCCCAGGAGCGGCCGCCGGCGCTGACGGAGGGCGTGGCGACCTGCGAGCCGCTGTTTCCGGCGCGCATCGACCAGTCGATCGGAGCCGGATCATGATCCCGGATTTCAGCCAGATCGGCTGGTCGGCGCCACGCCGCGCCGCCACTGAGATCAGAGGTCAGCGGATGACGCCGGAAGGCATCGCCGTCAAACGCCTCTACACGCAGAGCGACCTGAAGGGGCTCGCCAATCTCGACACCTATCCGGGCATACCGCCCTTCGTGCGCGGCCCCTACCCCACCATGTATGTCCAGCAGCCCTGGACGATCCGGCAATATGCCGGCTTCTCGACGGCGGAAGAATCCAATGCCTTCTACCGGCGCAACCTCGCGGCCGGCCAGAAGGGCCTGTCCGTCGCCTTCGATCTCGCCACGCATCGCGGCTATGACAGCGACCACCCACGCGTCGCCGGCGATGTCGGCATGGCAGGCGTGGCGATCGATTCCATCCTCGACATGCGGCAGTTGTTCGAAGGCATCCCGCTCAACGAGATGACGGTGTCGATGACGATGAACGGCGCCGTGCTGCCGATCATGGCGCTGTACATCGTGGCGGCCGAGGAACAGGGCGTCGCCCAGAAGGATCTCGCCGGAACCATCCAGAACGACATCCTGAAGGAGTTCATGGTCCGCAACACCTACATCTATCCGCCGAAGCCTTCGATGCGGATCGTGTCGGACATCTTCGCCTAC
>JAFKFE010000376.1 GCA_017308345.1 Alphaproteobacteria bacterium
CCTGTTCAGGCGTCAGACCCTCCTGAGCACGAGCGGGCAGGAAGCGCGGGAGGGTGGCGGCCGCCGCCAGGGTGGAGGCGCCGAGCAGGAGACGCCGGCGGCCGATCGGAATTGCGTTCAGCATGAAATGACCTTTGAGGCGGCATCGCCGCCTTCTTGGGATGAGGGAAAGCGCGCCGGCGGCCATCCGCCCGCGCGCACCGGATTCAGGCGATGGCGAAGGGGCGGGGTGGTCTCGGTTCCGCCTCGCGGAAGACGGACTTCGTCGCGGGCGAACTCATAGAGGGAATGCAATGCCGGGTAATTCGCGCCTCGCCGCCGGCCGCGCCTTCCGGCAGGCCGATCTGAAGAAAGCAGGATACACCGGCCGTCCGCAATGTGCGGTAGCAGGGCTTGAAGGCCGAATGCTCCGCCGCGACGGCGGGCGATGCGATGGTGACGGCCGGTCGCGACAGCGACGAGGCGAGCGCCCAGGACGGCCACATGCCGGCGGCGATCGCCACCAGCAGGAACCCCAACGCAGTTACAGACGCACAAAGCCGCATTGCGCCACTCTAGACCATGTCTCCCGAAAGTGGGAGCCGGCTCGTCAGCGCGACGCGCGTGGAAGGCAAGCCGCTCAGCCGGGCTGCGCCGTGTGGAACGATCGCTTGAAATGGATCAGCGGCTCGCCGCCGAAATGCTCCATGTCGCGGACATCGCCGATCATGATCTCATGGTCGCCGCTGGCGATGATGCTGTTCACGTCGCAGCCGATACAGGAAACCGCGCCGTCGATCATGGGCAAGCCCGCATCGGAGAGCCGATGGCTGACGGAAGCGAACTTGTCGGCGGCCTTGCTGGCGAACAGCATGCAGATGTCGCGCTGCCCGCTGCTGAGGAAATTGATGCAGAAGCGCCGTGTCTCTTTCAGCACCGGCAACGTGTTGGACGTTTTGTCGACGGAGATCAGGAACTGCATCGGTTCCAGCGAAAGCGCGATGACGGCGCTCATGGTCAGGCCATGCAAGGTGCCGTCGCCGGCCGCCGTCGTGATGACCGCCACGCCGGATGGCCAATGGCTGGACACGGTCTTGAACAGGTCGCGGCCAATCGGCAGGGGAGCAGGCGGGATGACGACGGGAGCATTCATGTTCGGGTGCGTCCTATGATCGCGCTTTTGGTATTGCGAGAATGCCGAAGGGTCATGATCGCGTAAACGCGCAAAATTCTTGGCGACCCATAACAAATCCTTTTGTCAGCGTTCGCCGGACGAAAGCCCGTGCACAGGCTAAACTACTGAAATATTTGCGGTGAACCGCGCGGCGGGATTGCCGGCCCGATCCCGAAATTTGCACGGATCGCCAGGATGGCCGGTCGTTCGCCGGCTTGCGGATGGCGCCCGATTGGCATTAAAATTCGTTATGTCATTGCTGCGCAAAAGCATTCCCTCCCTGGTGTCGCTGATCTCGTTCGAGGCGGCCGCGCGGTTGATGAGTTTCACCAAGGCCGCCGACGAATTGAACATCACGCAGGCGGCCATCAGCCGGCAGATTCGCGAGCTGGAAAACTTTCTCCAGATCCCTCTTTTCGAAAGAGGGCACCGGTCGATCGAACTCACCCCCGCGGGCGCCATGCTCAATGCCTCGCTGCCGGTGCATCTGACGGCGATTGCGTCTCTCGCGGACCGTGTACGGGAGTTGCGCGATCCGCAGGCGATCGTCGTCGGCACCACGCATGCTTTCGGCACCTATTGGCTGGCGCCGCGGCTTGTCGAATTCAGCAGTCTCCACCCCGATGTGGATCTGCGGCTGGCGGTGAATGACGAGCTTGTCGACATCTCGAAGCAGCGGATCGACATGACGGTCCGTTTCGGCGGAGGCTCGTGGTCGTCCATGTCCGCCAGGTTTCTGGTGGGTTGCGAGGTGACGCCCGTCTGCCATCCTTCCTATTGGGAGAAGCGCAAGCGTCCGACCCGCCCGGCGGATCTCCTGGGCGAGAAACTGTTGGACATCGAGGGACGGTCCGTGCAGGGCGGCGGATGGAGCGACTGGTTTCATGCCCATGGCATCGAGGCCACGAAAGGCAAGCATCAGATCACGGTCAACAACTTCTCGGTCCTCATGCAGGCTGCGCTGAGCGGCCAGGGCATCGCGCTCGGAGGCAGCCCCCTGATCGACGACCTCTTCGCAAGCGGGGTCCTGGTGCCGGCGCTGGACATCACCCCCTACAGGGTGCGGGGTTCCGACTATTACGTCGTCGAACCGGCGGGACAACTGCGCAAGCAGAGTTGCGAGATGTTCTGCTCCTGGCTTTACGACAGGATGCGCCGGGATGCCGCGACGACGAACAACGAGCATCTTCTGGCTGAAATTCGTCGGCCAGGTCCATGAAATCCAGTCTCTCGAGACATGTTCACTCATCGAAGACTGCTGCTTCGGCGGCCGTGTCATGAATGGAGAAAACTGGCTTGATTGCCTGAGATCTTTGGTGTCTTGACCTTCGGACGCGTTTCTTCTTGTGTCGGATTCAAGACCACGCAATTCGAGGTGATGATGAGCAACGATGTCGAGGAAAAGGCCGCCGCGGATCGGCAGCCGAAGCGCATTGTGGCCAGACGCCCTCAGCGCAAACCCGGCCAGCTGCGCTTCCGCAAGCTGCTCGATGCCCTGGACGAATTGCTGGCGACCAGCAACGTTCAGGATATCGGCCTGTATCAGATCGCCGCCAAGGCGAAGGTGCCGAATGCGTCGGTCTACCATTTCTTCCCGAGCACCGAGGCCGCGCTGCTTGCCTTGGCCGAAGTGCATCACAATGCGTTGCTGGAGCTCTCGAAGCTGCCGCTGGAGGTTCGTCCGGCCCGCTGGCAGGACCTGTTCCGGCTGAAGGTGACCAGCGCGGCTCAATATCACAACAACCATCCGGCGGCGTTGCGGTTGTTCCTGGGCGCCAACATCAGCCTGGAGGTCAAGACCGCCGACATATCGCAATTGCACCGCCTCGTTGACGGCAGGTCGCAGCTTCTGTCCTACTATTTTCACATGCCTTCGGTCCCGGATTGGGAGCGCCGGCTTGCCACGTATTTTTCGATGATAGACGGCGTCTTTTCGCTGTCATACAGCGAGTATGGCTATATCCGCGACGACTACATCGCGGAAGCGCATCTCGCGGGCGTTGCCTATCTGCGCTGCTATCTTCCGGAGATTCTCATGCCGCGGGAGCAAAGCGAGTAGCGGTTGGGCCGCGCGAAATTTCGGCGGCTGCCGTCCCGGCGCGTAGAAGCGTGGCGGCCGGGCAATCTTGAACGCCGAGCCGCCTGATAGATACCGGATTGCCGCGATCAGTTCTGCAGGTTTTCGCGGAAGGTCGCGTACCGATACTCCTTGCGGAACACCCCGCGACGCTGCAGCTCCGGAACCACCGTTTTCACGAACTGGACATAGGTTCCCGGGCTGATCGACGGGCAGATCATGAAGCCGTCGCAGCATTCGGCTTCGAAGAAATCCTGCAGATGGTCGGCGATCTGTTTCGGCGTGCCAATGAGCTGCGGGGTCATCTGGCTGGTCGCCCAGGCCTTGCCGGCCTGGCCCAGCGTCAGCCCATCCTTTTTGGTTCCCTGCAGCATCACGTCGAGGATGCCGCGGCAGCCCTGGGTCAATTCGAGGTCCTCCAGCGGCTTGTCGAGAGGTTCCTTCGGCATGTCGACGCCGAGCGCGTTGGAGATCTCGGCGACGCCGAGCGTGGGGCTGGCATATTCGTTGATGGCCGCGGCGCGCTCCCTTGCGATCGATTCCGTGTCGCCGAGCACGATGTCGACGGCAGGCACGATGGCGCACTCGTTCGGCTTGCGCCCGCTGGCGACGACCCGATCCTTGATGTCGCGGTAGAAGGCCTGCATGTGCTCCTTGGAGTTCTGCAATGTGAAGATGACCTCGGCCCAGCGGCCGGCGAACTCGCGGCCGCGCGGCGAGGAGCCCGCCTGCATGATAACCGGCCTGACCTGCGGCGAGCTCGGCACCGTCAGCGGGCCGCTGGTGCGCACATACTGGCCTTCATAGTTGGCGTAGTGGACCTTGTCGGCGTCGGCGAAGACATTGTTCTCGCGATCGCCGACGAGCGCTCCCGGCTCCCAGCTCTGCCAGAGCTTGTCGCAGGCCTCCAGCACTTCGTCGGCCATGTCGTAGCGCTTGTTCTTGTCCATCAGCGCATCCATGCCGAAATTCTTGGCCTCGCGCTCCATCGCCGAGGTGACCACGTTCCAGCCGGACCGGCCCTTGCTGATATGGTCGAGCGAGGCGAAGGCGCGCGCGATGTGGAAGGGGTGGTAGAATGTCGTCGACATGGTCGAGGCAAGCCCGATGCGCGAAGTGACGCGGGCCATGGCGGCAAGCAACTGCATCGGGTCCATCATGCATTGCTGGCCGCCTTCCTTCAGGTTGGTGCGGTAGCCGCCGGCGTAGGAATCGAACAGCATCAGGAAGTCGACGAAGAACAGCCCGTCGAATTTGCCGTGCTCCAGGACGCGGGCGATCTCCTCGTAGCGGGCGGGGTCGAGCATATCCAGGCCGTCGCTCTCCGGGTGCCGCCAGCTCCCGTAGTGATGCCAGGTCGGCCCCGCCAGCACATAGCCTATCAGGTGCATTTGCCGCTTCGACATGGGTGGGAATCCTCCGCGTGGCCGGGACAGTCATGATATGAGAGAGCGCTAGGATTACAGAGAAACTTATTCATTATCAACAGGCATTCTGGGCGAAACGACGGTATCGGCGATTGCGGTGGGCAACCGGCAAGTTCTTGTTCAAAATGGTTGAGTTTCACGGAAAAAGAGCGCAAATGCCATCGAGATGGAGCCCATTTCGGGTTGGCAATCGTAAAGCCGATAGTCGATATTTATCATATTACTGGAATCGAGAATCACGGGAGGGGGCTTATGGATGCGCGCCGCATAACCGGGCAGACGAAAATCATGCTGCTGATGGCGGATCCGGTCTCGCATGTGGTCGGTACGGAAGCGATCACGGCCTTCATGCGCGCCGCCGGCCATGACTTCGTTTGCGTACCGGTTCATGTCCGGGCGCAGGATCTCACCACCGCGATCCAGGCGCTGCGCGGATTTCAAAACTGCGTCGGATCAGGCGTCACCATCCCGCACAAGATCCCCGTTCTGCCGCTACTCGACGAAGTCACGTCTCGCGCCCGGATGATTGGCAGCGTCAACTACATCCGGCGCGATCCGGACGGAAAGCTGACCGGCGACAATGTCGACGGCAGCGGTTTCGTGCGCGGCGCCACGGAGGCCGGCATCCGGCTTGCCGGACTTCGGGTGCTCCTGCTTGGCGCCGGTGGCGCCGGACGCAGCTTGGCTTTCGCATTGGCCGAGGCGGGCGTGGCGGAACTGGTCGTTTCGAACCGCGACCATGCCAAGGCCGTTGGCCTCGTCGATGCGGTTTCCGTCGCCTGTCCGGGAGCATCGGTTCGGACGGGCGAGGCGGATACCACCGGCTTCGACATGGTCGTCAACGCGACTTCGCTGGGGATGATCGGCAAGGAGGAAGCAGACCCCGTGGATTTCGCGACGCTATCGGCCGATATGATCGTTGCCGACATCGTCATGAAGCCCGAAAAGACCAGGCTCCTGCAGGCGGCCGAAGCCAAGGGTTGCCGCTTGCTGTTCGGTCGCCAGATGATGGACGGTCAATTGGCCCTGGCTCGGGCATTTCTGGGTCTTTGACATAGTGCGTATGCGCCCGCCCAAGGCTTCAAGCCTGGACGGGCTTCAAGGGAATGGATCAATGGCAGAACGAAAGTGTCCGCTGCTGTTCGGCGCGATCGCCGACGACTTGACCGGCGGGTCCGAACTGGCGGCCATGCTGGTGGCGCGCGGCGTGCCGACGAGTTTCGCGACCAGCATCGAGGCGGACATCCCCGCGGGCTCGCTCGCGCATGTGATCGCGCTGAAGACGCGCGTGATACCGGCGCGGGATGCGGTTGATCTCGCCTTGAGGGCCGCGGGGCGGCTGCTGTCGGTGGGCTGCGATCAGATCTTCTTCAAATACTGCGCGACCTTCGATTCCACGCCGGCTGGAAACATCGGCCCATGCGCCGAGGCGCTGGCGGATCTGCTCGGCGCGAAAATGGTCCTGTTCTGCCCGGCTCTCTGCGAGACGCAGCGGACGGTGTTTCAGGGTTATATGTTCGGCGGCTCGCAGATCCTGGCGGAGTCGCCCAAGCGGTTCGACCCGCTGACGCCGATGCCGC
>JAFKFE010000377.1 GCA_017308345.1 Alphaproteobacteria bacterium
GAGATCGAGGCGATCGAGGTCGAGGATCTCGGCGCCGGCATCGATATCCAGATCCGGCTCAAGGATCAGGCCAACACCCGCTTCCAGGCACGGCGGCGCAGGCTGGCCGGGCCAGTCGGCTGCGGGCTTTGCGGTATCGAATCCATCGAGGAAGCGATGCGCTCGGTCGACCCGGTTGGTGCGTCGCGGCTTACGCTTCGATCGGAAGACATCACAAGCGCCGTCAGGCTGCTATCGAAGCTGCAGCCGCTGCACACGGAAACCGGCGCGGTGCATGCTGCGGGCTTCTATGTTCCCGGCAAGGGCATCGTGATGGCGCGCGAGGATGTCGGCCGCCACAACGCGCTGGACAAGCTGGCCGGCGCGCTGGCCAAGGCCGGCATCGACGGCACGAGCGGCGCCGTCGTGGTGACCTCGCGCGTGTCGGTGGAGATGGTGCAGAAGACGGCCGCGATCGGCGCTTCGACCATCATCGCGGTTTCGGCGCCGACCGCCCTGGCCATCCGCACGGCCGACGCCGCAGGCATGACGCTGGTGGCGCTGGTGCGCAGCGATGATTTCGATATTTTCACCCACCCTGAACGGGTGGCCTGCGGAGTTGCCAAGCATGTCGCATGACGAGGACCACATCGCCAGCACCAGGGAAAAGCTGGTGCGCATGGCGAACCAGATCGCCACCTTCTTCCACTCGAAGCCGCGCGAGGAAGGCATTGCCGGCGTAGCCGAGCACATCAACAAGTTCTGGGAGCCGAGGATGCGTCGGCAGTTGTTCGAACTCCTGGACGGCGACGCGGAGGATTTCGACGACCTCGTGATCGCCGCGTCGGCCAGGATAAAGCGTCCCAAGACGGCTGAGCAGGCTGACAAGAACCTCGGCTACGCCAGGCAGGCATAGGCAGCAACGCCGTTTTTCACCCGGCGGCACCGTCTGGCGACAAAGGTCTTATATTTTTCCTCTCTAAAGTTCGGCTGCCTTGGACGGGCCGCTTCTGCTATGGTCGGCGACAGGAAATCGTCTGGCCGGCGGGGTAGTTTGCGTGAGGCCGATCGAGACCAGGTACGCGCGCAGCGGGGAGGTGCGGATCGCCTATCAGGTGGTCGGCCAGGGCGCGTTCGATCTCGTCTTCGTGCCGGGCTTCATCTCCAATCTTGATCTCCAGTGGGAGGATGAAGGCTATAGTCGCCTGTTGAAACGGCTTTCGGCCTTCTCGCGGCTGATCCTGTTCGACAAGCGCGGCACCGGGCTTTCCGACCGCGTCGACACCCATCACCTGCCCAGCCTGGAGACCCGCATGGACGATGTGCGCGCGGTGATGGACGCCGCCGGCAGCGGCCGGGCGGCGATCCTCGGCGCCTCGGAGGGCGCGCCGATGGCGATGCTGTTCGCCGCCACCTATCCGGAGCGGACGCGCGCGCTCGTCCTCTATGGCGCCTATGCGCATTTCCACAAATGGGTCATGCCGCCGGAACGGCTGGAAGCCTTCATCGAGACGGCGGAGACATGCTGGGGTACCGGCGCCACCTTGCCCAATTTCGCGCCCGGCCGCGTGGACGACGCGCATTTCGCCCAGTGGTGGGCCCGGTTCGAGCGACTGTCGGCCAGCCCGACGGCCGCGGCGGCGCTTGCCCGCATGAACGCCGATATCGACGTGCGCGGCATCCTGGCGATGATCAGCGCGCCGACGCTTATCATCCATCGCCGCAACGACGCCCGTGTCGACCCCGATGCCAGCCGCTTCCTCGCGAAGAAGATCCCGCATGCGCGGCTGGCCGAGATAGCCGGGCGCGATCATCCGATCTGGACCGGCGATGTCGATCGCGTGGCCGACCTGATCGAGGAATGCCTGACCGGCGAGCCCGCGGTGGCCGACACCGAGCGCGTGCTGGCGGCGCTGCTGGTGACGCGCATCTATGATACGGCCAAGCTCGGCGACCGCATGTGGAGCGAGCGCAGCCAGCGTTTCCAGGAAACCTGGCGACTCCTGGTCGGGCGCCACGGCGGACGCGCGGCCGGCACGCATGGCGAATTGATGATCGCGCGCTTCGACGGGCCGGCGCGCGCCATTCGCTGCGCGGCGGCGCTGCGCGAGGCGGCGCAGCAGATCGGCGTGGCGAGCGCGCAAGGCGCGCATGTCGGCGAGATCGAGATGCGCGGCCAACCGGTCGGGCTGACGGCGCGGGTGACGATGCAGCTCGCCGCGCATGCCGGACGCGGCGACATCCTGGCCTCGCGGCTGGTCGCCGATCTCGCGGTGGGCTCCGGCCTGCATTTCGTCGACGCCGGCCGCGTCAGCCTCGATGAGCTGGACGAGCCGGTGCCGGTGGTCCTGGCAACGTCGGAGCAGCATCTGGAACCGGCCTGCCGGTCGAAAGGAAAACCTGCCGAGCCGGCGTCGCTGACGGCGCGGGAAAGCGAGGTGGTGAACCTGATCGCCGACGGCAAGAGCAATGCGGCGATAGCCGCCGAGCTCAGCCTCAGCGAGCATACGGTCAAGCGCCACGTCGCCAACATATTGCTGAAGCTCGACCTGCCGTCGCGAGCGGCCGCGGCGGCTTTCTCGGCGAGGCACGCTGGCCCGGACGGGCCATGAGAGCCATGGCGCTTTCGGGGGAAGCGCCGGGCCTGCCCCAAGCGATATCAATTCTCCCCATGCAGGCTTGGCGGTGTCGCCGCAAGGGCCCTGCGAATGGAGGATGAGATGCTGAAACTCACGCGCAAGATCGGATTGCTGGCATTTGCCGCGAGCGCATTGCTGGCCTTCACCCCGGCGCATGCCGAAGACGCTTCGGCCACCGCCGCCTACAAGGATATCCAGGCCACGCTGGGCTCGGTGCCCGATATGTTCAAGACGCTGCCGGACGTCGCGGTCGCCGGCGCCTGGGCCGAGATCAAGGGCGTCCAGCTCAATCCAGACACCGCCCTCAACGGCAAGACCAAGGAGTTGATGGGGCTGGCGGTGGCCTCGCAGATCCCCTGCCAATACTGCATCTATTTCCACACGCTGGCCGCCAAGGCCAACGGCGCGAGCGACGAAGAGATCAAGGAGGCCGTGGCGATGGCGGCCATCGTGCGGCACTGGTCGACAATGCTCAACGGCAGCCAGGTCGACCTGGAGACCTTCAAGAAGCAGACAGACGACCTGTTCGCGGCCGTCAAGGCGAAGTCGCAGTGAACGAAATTCCTGCCCGGCGATGAACGTCGGGCAGCGCATTCCATGTCAAACGCCCGATCGAAGACGGGCATATGGAGGATGACATGCTGACCAAGACCCAGACCGTGGACGGCGCGGCGATCAAGAAGGCGATCGAGGCGCGCGACGGCAAGATGCTGTCGAGCTTCTACAGTGACGATGCGGTGGTGCGGGTGATCGACCGCAACAATCCGCCGAGCAAGCCGCGCGAGATACGTGGCCGCGCGGCGATCAGCACTTTCTGGGACGACATCTGCAGCCGGGCGATGACCCACAAGGTCGACACCACGATCGCCGAGGGCGACAGCCTCGCCTTCACCCAGGCCTGCGCCTACCCGGACGGCACCAAGGTGTTCTGCGCGGCGATGCTGGAGCTGAAGGGCGGCCGCATCGCAAGGCAGACCGTCGTGCAGGCCTGGGACGAATAGTCAACGGCGGCCAAATCAACAACGGCTTGGGCCGCAATGGTGAGGAGAACGAACATGTTCAGCGCCAGATGGCAGATCGACGCCAAGTTCGGGCATAAGCAGACCGTGCTTGAGCTGCTGAAGAAATGGGAACGCGAGATCGGCTCCCAGGTCGGTATCTCCGACCTGGAGTTCCGGATCATGACGGGTTCGATCGGCGCGCGGGAAGCGACGGTCGAGTCACATCACCAGGTCCAGAGCCTCGCCCAACTGGAAGAATTCTTCGCCAAGATCGGCAAGATCGACGCGCATGCCAAATGGGGCAAGGAGATGGAGCCCTATGTGGTATCGGGTACCAGTCTTTGGCAGATTCTCCGGATCGTGGAGTAGCGACCCGGCGGGGCTTATGAGAGGCGGAGCCTGCCTGCGAGTTTGCTCTGCCCCTCTTACGGCCCTTCGGGCCGCCTTCCCCCTCGATCGCGAGAAGGGAGCGGACCGCCCTACATCAGGCCAAGCTGCTTGTAGAAGCCGAGCGCGTCGTAATAGTCGCTCTGGGTCGCGATCTTGCCGTACTTGATGGAAAACATCGAGGCGCCGGTGAAGGAGAATTTCTTGCCGGTCGCCGCCGTGCCATCCCCCCAGGCGCCGGTATTGGTGCCGGAGAACTCCCATTCGAAGGAGACACGATCGCCGTCGACGAGCGGCTTGCCCTTCATCGTCCAGACGGCGTCGGGAACAGCCTTCAGGAAATTGTCGATGACACCGGTCTTGGCGGCGTCGCGGCCGGTGACCGGCTTGCCGACGGACGCGTCGTAATAGGTGACGTCATCGGCGAAGTAGCCGGCGGCCTTGGCCGAGTCGTGCGCATTCCAGGCCGCGACATAGGCCTCGACCACCGATTGCGCGGTATCGGCGGCGAAGGATGGAGCCACGGCAAAAAGCGTGGCGGCGATAGCTGCCGATGCTAGAAACTGGCGGCGTTGCATTGTTGTTTTCCTCCCTGGTTGAATGCTTGCCTTCGTCTTCCATCTCCCTCCGTGGAGAAGGTGCTCGGCGAAGGGGCCTAGCCGTGCGCCACCATGACGTGGCGGACGGCGGTGTAGTCCTCCAGCGCGTAGAGCGACATGTCCTTGCCGTAGCCGGACTGTTTCAGTCCGCCATGCGGCATCTCGTTGGTCAGCATGAAGTGGGTGTTGATCCAGGTGCAGCCATATTGCAGGCGGGCCGCCGTCGACATGGCGCGCGAGATGTCCTTCGTCCACACCGACGACGCGAGGCCGTAGTCACTGTCATTGGCCCAGTTCACCGCTTCGTCGACGTCCGAGAAGCGCGTGATGGAGACAACCGGACCGAAGACTTCGCGGCGCACGATCTCGTCTTCCTGCAGCGCCCCGGCGACGACCGTCGGCTGGTAATAGAAGCCGGAGCCCTCGCCAAGCTTGCCGCCGGTGGTGATCTCGATGTGCTTCAGTTCCGACGCGCGCTCGACGAAGCTCGACACGCGGTCGCGCTGGCGGCGCGAGATCAGCGGTCCGATCTCGTTCTCGGTGTCGTCCGGCTGGTTGTATTTGATGGTCGAGACGGCGGAAGAGAGATCGGCGACGAGCTTGTCGTAGATCTTCTTGCCGGCATAGATGCGGCAGGCGGCGGTGCAGTCCTGGCCGGCATTGTAATAGCCGAAGGCGCGCAGCCCGCCCACCACGGCGCCGAGGTCTGCGTCGTCGAAGACGATGACCGGCGCCTTGCCGCCGAGCTCCAGATGCGTGCGCTTGACCGACTTGGCGGCGGCCTGCAGCACCTTCTTGCCGGTGGCGACGTCGCCGGTGATCGAGATCATGTTGACCTTGGGATGGTTGATCAGCGTGTTGCCGACGCTGTCGCCACGGCCGAGCACGACATTGACGACGCCCTCGGGCAGGATTTCGGCGAGGATCTTCGCCAGCTTCAACGCCGTCAGCGGCGTCTGTTCCGACGGCTTGAAGACGACCGTGTTGCCGCCACCGATCGCCGGCGCCAGCTTCCAGGCCATCATCATCAGCGGATAGTTCCAAGGCGCGATTGACGCGACGATTCCCACGGGATCGCGCCGCACCATCGAGGTGTGGCCGGCAACATATTCGCCGGCGACCTGGCCGGGCATGGAACGCACCGCGCCGGCGAAGAAGCGGTAGCAGTCGACGATCGCCGGTATCTCGTCATTGAGCACGGCGTTGATCGGCTTGCCGCAATTCAACGCCTCGAGCGCGGCAAACTCCTTCGCTTCGGCCTCGATGCGGTCGGCGATCCTGAGCAGATAGCCCGAGCGCTGCGCCGGCGTGGTGCGCGACCAACCGACGAACGCTCGTTCGGCGGCACTGACGGCAGCCTCGATCTGCGCCGGGCTCGCTTCCGGCAGGTTGAGGATCGTCGCCCCGGTCTTCGGATTGAGGATCGGCTCCTCGGTTTCGGTGCCCTTCTCGAATTTCGAGCCGATCAGCATCTGGGTGTCCATTGGGGTCTCTCCTTAACAGAAGTGCGTAGTGATTGGTGAGTAGTGAGTAGTGAAGAAAATCTCGCATAGTGTGAGGCTCGGCCGTGTAGGCCACCACTCACTACTCACTACT